>CAJWGZ010000006.1 GCA_913041075.1 uncultured Fidelibacterota bacterium
ATCAAAAAGATGATTTTTGGAGGACCTTAGATGCGACTCGGGGATTACCGGTTGGCAGGATCAAAGCGCTCGAACCCGATACACATTTTGTCTGGGTCGCGTCAGCGTATGAAATCGAAAAAATAAACATCAAGACGAAACGATCGGAAGCTTCAGTGTTAAGCAGCTCATTGCAAAATAATTTTATTCATGATATTGCCTTGATCAATAATAAACTGTGGGTCAGTACAGAATATATGCTTTTTTGCTATGATATTGATTCTGAAACACTGCTGCCATTTAGGTATGTTGGAAACGTAGATGCGATAATTGACCGTATTGAACCAATGACCAAAATTTTTGCTCTGCATGCCGATGAAACAAAATTATATGTGGGTACAAATCAAGGAATTATCGCCTATAATATTGTAAATTCGTCTTGGGAACTAATTGCAGAACCGACAATATATAATAATGATTTCGTAAGGGAATTAAATGTCTATAAAAAGCAATTATTCATCATTACTGAGCGGGGATTGATCAGATTGCATATGAAAAAACAGTTTCAGCGACAATATAATTATCCATTTATTGGCAATGTCAATGACCTTTATGTGACGCGTGACAGGTTATGGTTAGCCACAGATAATGGGTTAATACAGTTCAGTTGGAAAAAAGATTTATAATGGGACGTTATATCAGCAGTTTATTGATTGTATTCATCCTTTTTGGTACTGCTCTTTTTGCGCAGGGGCGGAGCCGAAAAGGACGGGATTCCAAACGCAATGTAGATCAATTTAAAGTAAATGCATATCCGGTCGTTACAGAAGGCGATAATATTCGTTTGCTTGTATACGGTTTAATCCCTTACCAGTCATTACAATTTTTAAAGGATGGAGATGGCTTCAGCGCTGGTTACGAAGCCAGTCTTGGTATCCGAGATAAAGATGGAAATCAAATTGACCGCAAAACATTTCAATCCACGGTAGCTGTAGGTGATTATGTTAGTACAATTAATCGATCTGCTCGAGAAGTTGTCATGGCTGAATTTATTATTAAAGCCACCGAATATACTATTGTTGGTGAGTTGATCGATGAAGACACACGACTCAAAGGCATTGTTCGTGAAAAAATTGATATGACTGGATTATTACAGCCGTTGGCAATTTATCCGCCATTTATCATTGGTGAATACCCTGGTAATTGGGGATTTGAAGAAAATAAGATTCCCGTATCTACCAAGGACATTAGTCACAAGATCAAAAATTTCCCTTTATTTTTATCAGGTAGGGTAAAACCGGGTAATTTTACACTGAAGGTTGTGGCAAAAGATGCAAATAAAGATGTTTTTTGGGAAGATGAAATAAAACTGACTTCTGAAAATAAAACGTTTAGGCGCCGTATCCTGATTGATCAAAAACCTGATGAAAATTTAACCATGGCTATTGATGTAACAATCACTCAAGAAAATGAAAGTGATTCAAAAGTAATAGAACTACGGATCCGGAAACCAGGCCTTTCATACTTCATCAGTAATGTCGATGATGCACTAGATCAGATGCGCTATGTTGTTACAGATGAAGAATACAAACGTGTTAAAAAGGCAAAGCGTAAAGGACGGGAGAAATTATTTTATCAATTTTGGAAAGACCGCGATCCGTCACCTGGAACTGTAGTAAATGAATTGATGGATCAGTATTATTACCGGGTGAGTTATACGAACGAAAAATTTGGATCTTTTCTCCCAGGATGGAAAACTGATATGGGTATGATATATATTCTTTTTGGGCCACCGGATGATACGCAGCGGTCATTTAGTAATAGCAGTCGCTATACGTATGAAACATGGTATTATTATACCATAAATAGAAATTTTAGTTTTTATGATGAAAACGGTTTTGGGGAATTCAAACTATCCACCCCATATTACCGAGGTGTCGGATGGTAGCGTCCGCTACCCCAACCACTGATTTTAAGTGATCGATCGCTTTTCCCATAGCGGTCTATCCAGTTATGAAAAATGTCCAGCCCAATTCCGCATACGATACATTGATCGTGTTGCGAAACAAGACGAAGGTATCGAAGCTTTTATGGGCAAGCGGGTTCATGAAGCATTAGAATCCCTTTATAATAAAATACTGGCTGGCCAAACTCCACTCCTTGATACAGTGCTTGATAAATACGATGCGTTATGGACGGAACATTGGCACGATCGCATCGCCATTGTAAAACGAGAAATATCCGTCGAACAAACCCGCCGGATTGGTGTTGCATGCCTGGCCAGGTATTACCGAAACTATTATCCCTTTGATACACCGGTAATACATAATGAACTGGATATGAAATTTTCTATCGATCCGGATGGTACTTACAATATACGAGGTATTGTTGATCGAGTAGACAGGTTTGAAGACGGTCAATATGAGATTCATGATTATAAGACATCTGGTAGGGCTATGAGTCAGAATGAAGCAAATAAAAACCGTCAATTGGCGCTTTATCAAATCGGATTAACAAAAATATTTCCCGGTGTGCAGGATGTAAAACTGGTATGGCATTTCCTGAGGCAAGGAATTCGACGGGAAGTAGTAAAAAGTGCAGCGGATCTAGATAAGTTAATAGATAAAATCAAAGCGCTGATCGACACAATCAGGAAAAAAGAGAATAGTGGCGGACAGTTTCCCGCCAAAGAATCAATATTGTGTAACTGGTGTTATTACTGGGAAGAATGTCCCGCTAAGAATGGCAGTAATCCGTACGTTGGCTAGTCACTGCCAGCGATAGATGCAATTGCTGGAGCTGTTTTTTCCAGCATTTCTTGGTGCAAATGACCATTGGTGGCTAATAGCTGTTGGTCGTGGATCGAAAACACTTTACCATCCAAACGGGACACTTTTCCGCCGGATTCTTTGACCAATAATATTCCGGCAGCACTATCCCAAGGATGAAGGCCGATTTCCCAAAAACCATCTGCTTTTCCACAAGCCACATAACATAGGTCCGCAGCCGCTGATCCCAGGCGGCGAACCCCATGACTGACGTGAGTGAACTCTTTGAATAAGTTCATATTCGTTTCCCATTTGGCATCATGGTCATAGGCAAACCCAGTGATTAGTAACGCATCAGCGATTGTTTTCGTAGTGGCAACATGAATGGGTTCGCCATTGCAATAGGCACCTTCATCGCGTACGGCCCAAAACAGATTGCCTGCGGGCAATTCAGAAACAACGCTAAGCAGTGGTTCATTATCTTTCATTAGAGCTATGGAAACGCAAAAGGGAGCAAGACCATGTACGAAATTGGTGGTGCCGTCCAGAGGGTCAATGACCCACTGATATGCTGAATCTGAAGCAGTTACCCCTGATTCCTCCGCAAGAATACCGTGATCCGGAAAATTTGTGAGAATATCTTCTTTTATAGTTTGTTCTGCCTGTTTATCTGTGTTGGTTACCAGGTCCGCAATACTTGATTTAGTTGACACCTCTCGATCCAAATCCTGAACCTGCATGATGAGCTCCGACGCGTCTCGGGCAGCTGCCTTGGCTACCGAAAGCAATAGTCTAGTATTTTCCACTAATTACTACTTGAGAGAAAGGTGATCCTGGGATAAATAAACCATGGTCATGGATGTGGATTAATCATGCTTTATAAGGTATATGCTCTTTAGCAAAATATTCTGAAGTAATTTTTTTAAGGGTCCCTGTCAAGAATAACACGCCGATCAAATTCGGAATTGTCATGAGGCTCAACGCAATGTCACCAAAATTCCAGACGAACGTCAGCGGTAGAATGGCGCCCATAAAATTAAAAAACACGTATACCCACCGATAAGGTTTAATAGCCTGAGGACCAACCAAGTATTCTATCGAACGATCTCCGTAGTAACTCCAGGCTACCATTGTGGTGTATGCAAATAACAGAACGGCAATGTTTACAATAATACTTCCAATTTCAGGAGCAAATGCAAAACCATTACGAAATGCTTCTCTGGTTAATTGTGCACCTGTTAAATCTGTTGATTGAAGTACACCCGTTGAAAGTATAGCAAGCCCAGTCATTGTACATACAACTATGGTATCAATGAATGGTCCCATTAGTGCCACAGCACCTTCACGAGCAGATTCTTTTGTTTTTGCTGCAGCATGAGCGATGGGGGCAGACCCCTGACCAGCTTCATTTGAATACAAACCTCTACGCACGCCCCACATGATTACAGTGATTAAACCACCCCAGCCAGCTTTTAGGGAAAAAGCCTCACGAAAAATACTTGCAAAACTAGGGATGATATTTTCAAAATGAGTCAATAGAATTAACATTGCACCTGCCACATATAGAACTGCCATTGTGGGCACCAATCTACTAGCAACAGCAGCTATACGTTTAATACCACCAATAATAACGAGGCCAACCAAAAATGCGATTAAACCACCCGAAACCCATATGGGGACATTATATGTAGTAAAGGTTTGAGCAATTGTATTGGCCTGATTCATATTTCCTGTGCAGAACGAACAAATTACTGCACAGGTAGCAAAGAAAATCGCAAGCGGTTTCCACTTTGGTCCAAGTCCTTTTTCAATATAATACATCGGTCCGCCTGAAGCTGATCCATCGTTGTGGATTACTCGGTATCTATGTGCGAGAGTGCATTCCGCATATTTTAATGCCATGCCAAATAGCGCTGTCATCCACATCCAAAAAAGGGCTCCAGGACCACCAAGACGCATTGCTAAAGCAACACCGGCAATATTGCCAATACCAATTGTGGCAGAAAGAGCAGCTGATAAAGCCTGGAAATGGGTAACATCGCCCTCATCGTTTGGATTGTCATATTTTCCTGAAACAACTGCAAAACTATGTTTTAATCTTCGTAATTGTATGAAACCTAATGATACAGTAATAAACAGACCTGTACCTATCAAAATAATAGTGAGAGGCAGGGATATCCATCCACTGAATATTTCTGTCCAATGAGTTAATGTAGATATTATTTTATTCATATAGGACTTTTTGCAAAGTTGCTGTTATTCGCTGGAAAATAGAATTCAAGTTTACATGTCTGTCTTTGAACTGGCAACTGGCAATTAGATCAAATAAACGTTTAAATTAATTAAATATTATGGTAATAATAGCAGGTGTAGATGAAGCAGGAAGAGGGCCGCTAGCCGGACCGGTTGTCGCTGCAGCGGTGATTCTACCTAATTCCTATAACCTGGAAGGTCTTGATGATTCAAAAAAAGTAACCCCTAAAAAACGATCTCAATTATTTGTAGAGATACAACACCAGGCCACCGCTATTGGTGTAGGAGTTGTAGCAGCAGCTGAAATTGATAAAACCAATATATTGCAGGCTACTCAGCAGGCGATGAAAATGGCCCTGGGCCGATTAAAACCAAGACCCGACCAGGCTGTAATCGATGGCTATGCGTTGCCAACACAGATCATACCAAACAAAGGGGTTATAAAGGGAGATCAAACAGTCGATGTTATTAAAGCAGCTTCAATTATTGCTAAGGTTACACGAGATAATATGATGGAACAGTATGATATAATCTTTCCAGTATACGGTTTCAAGAAGCACAAGGGATATGGAACCAGGGAACATATGGACAAGCTGCGACTTAATAAAGCATGCGCAATTCACCGCAAGAGTTTCAAGCCAGTCGCCGCGGCAATGCCCACATTATCCTGGCTGCGGAAAGAAGGCAGAATCGGACAATGGGGAGAACAAGTGGCGGCTGTTTATTTGATAGAAAGCGGTTACGAGATACTAACCATGAACCTCCGCTGTGCCCCTTATGGAGAGATCGATATTATTGCCGAAAAGGATGGGATCATAATCTTCGTAGAAGTAAAAACATACAGCAAAAAACAACTGGGCACACCGGCGCAAAAAATTAATCAGAATAAATTGAAAAAACTGGAGGCAGCCATAAACAAATACACTGTAGACATGCAGGTTGAAAAAGATATTTCCCTGGATGTGATCTGTGTCTACCTGCAGCCCTTGGCCCCCAAGTTTAAACATTTCAAAGGAATACGTTTAGATGCATAATGTTTATTTTTTAACCTATTGGGAAAGATTCTAAATTCAAGACTAATGAAAGAATCCAAAATCTATAAGGAAGTCCGTTCACTTACGATCTTGGTGATGATCGCATTTTTGTTGAAAGCGACCCTTGTGGAAGCATATATAGTGCCCACAGGCAGTATGGAAAACACGATCATGACTGGTGACTTCCTGATTGGGAATCGCTTTGTTTATGGTATGCGAACGCCGGATTGGATTGGAATTCCATATACCGATATTGGATTCGATCTACCCTACATCGTTTTTCCAAAATTTCGCAAAGCTAAACAAGGGGATATTATCATTTTCAAATATCCAAGGGATACACACCAGAAATATGTAAAACGTTGTATTGCCTTACCGGGGGATACCATAGAGATCCAGGCCAGGCATATTTACGTGAATGGGCGCGAGTATGCCCAACCTGAACATGGCAAATTTCAAGGTAGAATGGATGAATCAGACTGGAATAATCCGATGATATTTTTAGGCTATAAAGGGAATAAAGATCATTTTAAACCACTGCGGGTGCCAAAAAAAGGTGATGAAATTGCGGTGATTCCCGCCAATGCTCAGTTACTGCTTCATTTGATGGTCCTTGATGGACACAAACTCACCATCCAGAGTGGGTCCAGGGAATATGTATTTACTATGACAGACGCGGAGAACCTGCTGCGCAGAAAGAAAAATGAATCCGTTTTTGATGATTATTATCCACTGGGAAATAAAATCAATCCCTGGATGCGCAATTTACCTAATGGTGAATTGTATATTGATGGTAAATCAATCAAGGAAATGCCATACTACACAGTTGAACAGGATTATTTCTGGGCCATGGGTGATAACCGGGATGACAGCTATGACTCGCGCTTCTGGGGTTTCGTACCGCAAAAATACTTGCTGGGCGAAGCATTATTTGTCTACATGTCACTGAATTTCAAAACCAAACTGCCCAGGTTGGACCGGGTTGGGACGGTTTTGAATTAATATATTTGACCTTGCCTCCATCTTAGATTGGTGTGTATTTTAACGTACATGGTTGGTACATTACTAAACACTGTAACAGCCGTTACCTCGGGTTCCCAATGAACCGCAATATTTTTATCTTGACGGTTTTCTGCGTTTTGATGGCCCAAGACGAGGGTACCAGTGCTACGGGAACATCTGCGCCACCTGACGCCGCCGTGGATACAACCAGCAATGATTCATTGGCCTGGGCTAGCGATTCACTGGGTGCTGCAGTTGATACGATCGGTCCTCCGATGGATCTCGATTATGGATATAAGGGATTCATGTGGGGTACTCCCCTGGGTGCTATACCAAACTTGCAATATATGAGCGAACCAGTGTTTATTCGCGATAGTACAGCATTACAGTTGTCTGGTTATCTGGGACAGGAAGCTGTGGTCATAGAATATGTCTTTTCCGATAGCGGCTTTTGGAAAGTAGAAATTCACTATGCATTGGATCCATCTGATTATGAATCCCACCTAGAATTATTTACGCAGATAGAACGAAGCCTTTCAGAAGTGTATGGCTTTCCACAAACAACGGATCGCATTGAATCTGGTGCTATGGGTGTTCATGATGTTGTCAATATTGGCTTTGAAAGGGCGTTTTATTTTTCATCCTGGAATGTTTCCCCGGTTAAGATAAGCCTGTTGCTGAACAGTATCGTTCAGGTGCCAAGAAATGACTTGAATGTATTTGGTGATGATATGTCTATTATGAATCTGGTTTACTATAATCCTGATTACATGATCATGGCTGAAGAGATAATTGTGGAAGAACCGACGCCGTCCATATTTGATATTTACTGATCATACATATATCCATGCTGCGACCAGTACTCTTTGTCGTTTTAGCTGTACAATTTTCGTTTTGCCCAGAAAAGCCGCGAATGATCCGCTATTTCAATTACGAGTGTGCACAAAAAGAGGCTCTGGAACTAGCCAAGAATTCATTGCTGGATTTGGGTTACAAGATTGACCTGATGGCGCCGGAAGGATACTTCATGGTGACAAAAATGCAGGGTGTGAAAAAAAAGATATTTGGGCAGTATGATTACCGCATCGCAGTGTTAGTCGAAGACCGGGTGGAAGTAATCATTGTCGCCCAAAGAAAAGTCTTTAAACGTGATTCCGAGGCTAGTATCGGCGGGAAGGACATGATCCAGACTGAAGTCTCAGACAAACTGCCCTATACTTTACAGCGCTCCATATTTTATCCGATCATTGATGAATTTACAAAAAACGGCCTGGTGGAAGTGGAAGACATCACCTTTGGTGCCAGTGCTTGAACCTATTAAAAAATATTTGAAAAGTGCTGTTACTGGTATGAAATTAAATTTCGTATTTTATTTAACTATCGGTAATTTGGAGTATCATATATGGCTAGTGAAATAAATACTAAAGATCAGCTTGCGGCCATGCTTTCTGCTAAATTAAATGAATTCTTGGATGGAGTTAGTGATAGTTATGGCAAGGTTATCCTTGATGAACTTGTGGCCAGATTGGAATACACCGTGACCGATTTCAAGGATGAAGTAGGCGATATAATGGAACAAATGTTAGAAAATGCTGCTAATAAAAAAGAGATCCTCGCAGATCTTATCGCAAGAGAAACCAAACCAGACGTAGCTGAAGAAGCAACGAATGGGGAAGCATCCGCAGGTTCTGCAGGAGAAAGTGATCGGGAGATGAGTGAATGGGAGAAAAAGTTAGAACAACTAGGATAATTTAAGGAGTGATAGTAACTAATGAGCGCAAAGGACAAAATTATTTTTGGCGTGCTGGTAGTATTAGTCGGGGTAGCTGTTTATTTTCAATTCATGGCTACTGATATGATAACACGCATGGACGAATTAAACAAGAATGATGCGGAACATGTAGACGTGGTTCATAATGAGTTCAGAAAAGATCTACGCAAACTAAATTTACAATTCATAGGACGGGGTAAGCACCTGCAGAAGGCACAACAGGATATTATCGCCAATACCGAATACATTGAATATGTCACTGATTCATTGGGCAACGCCATTCAAGTAGTACAATATAACCTTGATGAACTGGACCGTAAGGTAGCCAAACAGTTTGCCAATGTTGAAGATGATATTCAAGACCTGACTGACAGTTTTAACCGGGAGCGGCGGCGGAGTAAGAGTGAACGGGGGAAAATCAAACAGACGATCACGGCTATGCAGAGTGAGATCAAGGCACTTAATGACAAAGTCTTTGGCGTGCCGATAGAAGAAGAAGAAGAAAAAGACAATAAATAATTTAAATTTTACAGTTTAGTTTTAATGCCACGGCTGATGAAATTATCAGCCGTTTTTTTTTCTGAGCCAGCTACGGGTTCTAGGATTGTATAACCAAATATTTAATTTGAGGCAGGTGATTAAACTAATAATTCAAGTAGTTTTATGCAGCGAACAAATAGTACTTAAAGTAATTTATTTATAGGAAAATTATGGATTATATAGACGGTATAATTGGAAAATTAACAGCGTTGTAGGCGATAAAATAACAAAAAAGTGGGGTAGATTTCACGATGACCTCGGAACAAAGTGAAGATCTACCCCTTCCACATACCAAAGGTACCAAACCAGCACCTTCTACGTTTAAAGTAAAAGTTTAATAACCTATTTGCAAGGTAATTATTTGAAACAGAATGCGGTGCCGAGGGCCGGAGTCGAACCGGCACGGGGTTGCCCCCATCGGTGTTTGAGACCGACGCGTCTACCAATTCCGCCACCCCGGCTTCGTTTTCAAATATTCAATTTATTAGTTTGAACTTATTAAGTTAGATATTTAGATGTCAAGGTCGTAGAATTGTTTAATCATAGAATTAAAACTATATTCATATTAGTTAAATAATACAATTTTATTGAGGAAAAAATAAAGAACAAAAAATGATAACACCAAAAAGACTCATTAAAAACGCGGAAGAATATCCAAATGAACCTGCATTTTCATTTAAAGATGAAAACGGAGATTGGCATACGGATACTTGGTTAGAATTTCGTGATTTTGTTTTTCAAATAGCAAAATCCTTGATAGCACTTGGCGTGGAATCCAATGATAAGGTTTGTATTTATAGTTATAACCGGAAAGAGTGGTTTGGTGCTTATGCAGCTACCCAAATCATAGGGGCTGTTGTTACAAGTGTGTATCATACTTGTTCCTCTGATGAGGTTGAATGGATCGTCAAGAATTCCAACTCCAAAATTGTTTTTGTAGGAAATAACCCAAATGATAATGGTGAAAAGAAAAAAATGCCTCATAATCGGATCCTTCCCGTTCTAGAAAAAAATGATCACATTCAAGATGTTGTCTTAATGAAAGATATACCACTAGCAAATCATGGAAAGATGGTCGCTTGGGATGATTTCATAAACTCTGGAAACGATATAAATGAATCTGAGATTCATACAAAACTTAACAATATCAATGAGAACGATTCTGCATCCTTAATTTATACTTCAGGTACAACTGGTAATCCAAAGGGTGTAGAGCTTACACACGCTAATTGGAGTTTCGAAGTTTCTAAGTCTCAAGAAATCTTAGAATTTAATCAGGGAGAGAATTACGTATCCTGGTTGCCGCTAGCTCATGTTTTTGGACAGTTGGTAGATAATCATACATGGATTAAAGATGCTTTACATCTGCATGTTGTTGATAGTCCATTGAGTATTGTTGATTATGCTAAAGAAGTCAAGCCGCACCTGTTTATTGGTGTACCAAGAATCTATGAGAAAATATATTCGAACTTAAAATCAGTAATTGATAGCAAAACTGTAATTAGAGTTGGACTAAAAATTCCATTGTTATCATCAATATTCAAGGGGTTATTAAAAAATGCCGTTGGTTTCTCCAATACTCGTTTTGCTGGAACTGGAGCAGCTCCGATAAACCCTGAAATATTAAAACTTTTTCTTTCTTTGGATATTCCACTTTATGAAGGGTATGGAATGACTGAAAATACGGCGATCGCTACAACAAATTATGATGGAAACAATAAAATTGGCACGGTTGGAAAAGCTATAAATGAAACGGAAATAAAAATAGCAGATGATGGCGAGATATTAATTCGTGGAAAACATGTAATGAAGGGTTATTATAAAAACCAAGAAGCAACAAATGAAACCGTGATTAATGAATGGCTTCATACTGGTGATATAGGAAAAATTGATGCGGAAGGTTACTTATCGATAACAGGCAGGAAAAAAGAGATATACGTCAGTTCTGGAGGAAAGAATATTGCTCCGCTTGTAATTGAAGAAACCATGAAGTCCATACCCTTGGTTTCGCAGTGTTACTTAGTTGGAGATAAAAGAAAATACTGTACAGCATTATTTACTCTTGATGTTGGAGTGATTTTAAGAGATAAAGTTCATGTTGAAAGAAATAAGATTCCAAAAGATCCAAATGAACAATTAACCCTGCTTAAAGAAAAAGGATTTAGTCTTGCTGATTTTACGGATAGTAAGGATACCTATAAAGAAATTGAACTGGATGTTAATAAACTCAATAATCGTTTTTCCAACCCTGAGCAGTTAAAGAAATTTTCAATTCTGCCACGAGATTTTACAATAGATGATGGTGAATTAACGCCCACTTTAAAAATACGCAGAAAACAGATTGATCAAAATTGGTCTTCAGTGATTGAATCTATGTACGTAGATTAATTTCATGGAAAAAATATCACTATTGGGCTGTGGCACCTGGGGCAGTGCAGTCGCCCAATTGCTAGCGGAAAAAGGGTTGGCGGTCACTGCTTGGCAGCGCCATAAAGCCAAAGCAGAGTCCATGGCTGCGACCCGAAAACATCCCCACCTTCCGGACCTGACCTTTAAAAATAATATAATATTTACGACAGATCTGCAGGAAGTACTAAAGGCCGGGGAAATAATTTTTCTTGCTACGCCATCTCACAGTATCAAGGGGTTAGCGCGTTCCATTGGTAAAAGCATAAGGGATCATTGTATTATCGTGAATTTGGCCAAGGGAATTGATCTGGATACATTGATGACCATGAGTCAGGTTATCAGGTTAGAGACCGATATTGATTCTAGTCAGATAGTTTCATTGTATGGCCCCAGTCACGCAGAAGAAGTTGTTCGCAACCTGCCCACGACTCTCGTAGCGGCCTCTACTAGTGATACTACGGCAGCAATGGTTCAGGAACTTATGTCCTCTGAAGTACTACGCGTTTATAGAAATGAGGATATCATGGGAGTGGAAATTGGCGGTTCTTTGAAAAATGTAATGGCCATCGCCGCTGGCATTTGTGATGGCATTGGTTATGGCGACAACAGTAAAGCCGCTATTCTGACCCGTAGTATAGAAGAGATGACCCGTCTGGGAGTAAAGATGGGAGCCAAAAAGTCCACCTTCGCGGGCCTGAGCGGCATTGGCGATTTGCTGGTGACCGCCCTAAGTAAGCACAGTAGAAATCGCTACGTGGGGGAAGAGATAGGCCGGGGCAAGTCCCTACAGGAGGTAACGGAGGGTATGGATATGATCGCGGAAGGAGTCAACACCTGCCGAGCCGTTCCACGCATTGTAGAAAAATATAATATTGAAATGCCCATCGCTAAAGCAGTGCACGGTATCCTTTTTGAAAACAAGGATCCGCTGGAGAAAGTAAAGGAACTGATGACCAGGGACCTGACCGCTGAAAAATGCTGATAAATTTTTCAAACCTGGCTAATTTCGCGGCCAGCCCTTGTAGTTCAATGGATAGAATAGGTCCCTCCTAAGGATTAGATGTAGGTTCGATTCCTACCAAGGGCACAGGAAATTAAGATGGAGAAAACATGTTAAAACCAAGACGAAAGATCATTAAAAAAGAATTAAAAAAAGATCCGTATATAGAATTCTTGGCCAAGGCCAAGAATAATGTAGATGAAAACAAGACAATATACATGCGCTGGGCGCTGGGTGCAGTGTCTGTGTTAGTTGCCGTGGTATTTGTCAGTAACAATTTACAGAAAAGCAAAGACGCGGCGGCGGTGTCCCTGGGCAAGGCCCTGGTCACCTTGGCCAACGGTGATGTAGATAATGCTACCCTGCAGTTTGAATTTGTTGCGGATGAATACGACAATAATGAATCGGGTACTTTGGCAAAGTATTACCTGGCCCGTGCTCATTTCAACGATAAGGATTACCTGGTGGCATCTTCTTACCTGAATGAAATTGCTGACGCGAGTTTCAAGCTCGCCCAGTTTCCTGTAAGTATCTACAAGATGCTGGCCTTTATTTCCTTGGAAAATGGGGATCATGCGGCAGCGATGGATCATTATGAACAGGCTCTTGACAAGGCGGATATCGCGCACCAAAAACAGAATATCGCTTTAGATTTGGCGGATGTACTGCTAACCATAGGTGATTTCGGCCGCAGCCTAGACCTGGTGCAGACTGTACTGGATGAAGCAACGCCGCGTACGACCCTACATAACCGGGCCGAAGAATTATTTGGGCGGATTGAATTTTCCCAATCGGCTGGTTAATAGCTCTTGTAAAAAATCTAGAAAAAGGATAGTTTTGACTGATGAAAAGTGGGTGCACGCACCCACTTTTCGTTTCTTAGAGATGTATATGATACAAGAAGATATTAAAGCATTATTGCCTCAGGGCGTGTTCCTGCTGGATGTAAAAGAAGATTTTCACCAAGGTGTGGTGAAGTGCATCATAGACGCAGAAAAGCCCGTGGACCTGGATTTGACCACAACCATATCCAGGACCATCAATGATTCGGGAATTCTGGATGAATTGTACCCAGATGGTATGGCACTGCATGTTTCATCGGCGGGTGTGGATAGACCACTGAAGTACGATTATCAGTATCGAAAAAATATTGGCAGGATTATCAGTATTACTGTTGATAGGGATGGTAAACCCTACAGTTTGGAAGCACAAATACTGGAAGTGACCGATGACAGCGTGCTGATACAGCGATCAAGTGCCGCGGATGAATGGATCCCAATCGCGGATATTATCCATAGCAAGGTATTAATAAAATTTTAATGGTTGAGGAGGTAGAATTTGATTAATCGAGAATTGATCGATGTATTTTCGGAAATTGCCCGTGAAAAGAATGTGGATCGTTCGGAACTGGGATCCATTATTGAGCAGTTGTTTCTGCATCTGGTCGAACGGGATCGAGGAGACTCTTCGAACTGCAGTGTGATTGTGAATCTGGACAAGGGTGAACTGGAAATATATGCGGAGCGAGATATTGTGGATGATTTGATGGATCCAGTAATGGAAATCACGCTGGAAGAAGCTCTAAAATTAGCGCCGGAAGAAAATTTTCAAATTGGTGATTCCTTCGTTGAAGTGATCGACCCTACCATTTTTGGCCGGCGACTGGTAACAGCAGCAAAACAATTCTTCAGTCAGCGCCTGCAGGATGTGGAAAAACGCTATGTTTATGAGGATTATTCGCAGCGGATCGGCGAAATAGTCATTGGTACGGTACGGCAGATGCAGCGAGACAATATTTACATAAATATTGACCAGGCGGAACTGCTGATGCCAAGAAGGGAACAGATCGTAACGGAACGGCATCGCCGGGGCGATACGTTACGGGCGGTGGTAAAATCGGTGGAAGTTACACCGCGCGGGCCGGAGATTATCATTTCCCGAACCGATAATCATTTTCTCTATAAACTTTTTGAAATGGAAGTACCAGAAATCGAAGACGGTATTATTGAGATCCAGGCCATTGCCCGTCAGCCGGGAGATCGGTCCAAGATCATTGTGCGTTCCAATGATCGCCGTATCGATCCAGTGGGTGCCTGCGTGGGTATGCGCGGCAGCCGCATCCAGGCCATTGTCAGGGAATTGAATAACGAAAAAATTGATATCGTCAATTTCAGTGAACAGCCTGAAGTACTTATATCACGGGCTCTTTCCCCGGCCACACCGCTAGACCTCTATATTGATGAGGATGACAAATATTGTATTGCCCTTTTCAATGATGATGAACTGGAATTTGCTATCGGGCGGGGCGGGGTCAATATCAATCTGGCTTCACGAATCACAGATTATCGGATTGACGCGTTCGGTAAGAAAGAATATGACCGCAATCAGAAACAGCAAGCTACACCACTAGCTGAGATACCTGATTTTACATCAGCAAAAGCTAAATTATTAGATGCCGCTGGAATTGTGACCGTATCCGATCTACTAAATGCTGATGAAGAGGAAATCCTGGCGATTGATGGTATGGGTGAGAAAACACTGGAAGATGCCTTTAACCTGGTGGCCGCTTATATTGAAGAAGACAACAATGAAGAAGAGGTCGAGGAAGAAGTGAACGTAGAACAATTATTGGATGACCTGAATGAACAGGAAACGGTCGTAGAAGAATCTGCAGGCAAAGAAGAACCTGCGGAAGAATCGGAAACAGAAACAGCAGAAGATAATATGCCCGAAACTGCCGCGGATGAAACACCTGTAAAGGACGAAGAATTAACTCTGGAAGAGAAAAGTAAGTAAGTATACCACTATGGCAGCAAGACAGATACGAATTTTTCAGATTGCCAAAGACCTGAATATATCCCATACGGAGATACTGACCTTCTTAAAAAGCAAGGGTGTCGAAGTAGCAAGCCACATGTCTCCGGTGGATAAAGAAACGCAGGATATGATCCAGGTTGAATTCCACAAAGAACGGGAAGATATTGACAGGTTTCGGAAAGAGCAGGTGCGTCGTGAGATACACCAGACACGCATTGATGAACAGCAAAAGACACAGAAAAAGCTAAATCTCTTGAGCCTTGATGAACAGCGTACGCTCGAAAAGCAGGAACAGAAAAAAGCGAAGCAAAAGGCCAAAGAACAGGCGGTAGAAGAAGAAAAGAAAAATGTGGAGCAGGTCGAACAGAAAAAGAAGGTCGAACAGAAAAAGCAGAAAAAATCAGTGAAATCAAGTCAGCACAAGCTGCGCAAGATCGACCTGAGCGAAATCAAGTCCCAGATCGGTACTACTACGCGCAAACCACCAGTAAAGACGGATAAGCAGCAGGAGCCGGCAACCCGGTCGGCCAAAGATGCGGTGAAACAGACCCTGGCCCGCATGGACAAGAAAACCAGGAAAAAAGTATACAAAAAGGAACGCAAGCAAGATGCCGAAGAAATAATTGCCGAGGAAGACGTCCAAAAGATCCAGATCCCTGAATATTCCAGTGTCGATGAACTGGCGAAGATCATGGAAGTGAGTCCCAGTGATATTATCCAAGAATGTATATCCTTAGGCAAGCTGGCTACAATTAATCAGCGCCTGGATTGGGACGTCATTGAAATGCTGGCTGAAACATTCGGGTACAAGGCAGAAGCAGTAAAAGATGTTGCGGAAGAATTGTTTTCCCTGGATGAATCACAGGAAGACCTCGATAAGGCCATTCCCCGGGGGCCGGTAGTGACGGTCATGGGACACGTGGACCATGGGAAAACATCATTACTGGACTACATTCGGGATGCGAATGTTGTCGCCGGTGAATCGGGCGGTATTACTCAACATACGGGGGCCTACCAGGTGGATCTACCAAAAGAAGGTAAGCGGATCACTTTCCTGGATACACCAGGTCATGAAGCATTTACGGCCATGCGCGCCCGTGGCGCCCAGATCACGGATATTGTTGTCCTGGTGGTAGCGGCAAATGACGGTGTCATGCCCCAAACAGCAGAGGCGATCAGTCATGCCAAGGCGGCGGGTGTACCGCTGGTGGTAGCAATTAACAAGATGGATCTACCAGATGTTGATCCCGAACGGGTAAAACGAGAATTATCAGAAAATGAAGTATTACTTGAAGATTGGGGCGGTAAAGTTCAGGGTGTAGAGATTTCGGCTAAGACTGGTACGGGGATAGATGACCTGCTGCAATCGATCCTAGTGGAAGCGGAAGTGCTGGAATTGAAAGCGAACCAGGATACACTGGCCCGCGGTACAGTGATCGATTCAAAGCTGGACAAGGGCCATGGTCCCATGGCTACTGTATTGATCCAAAAAGGTACACTGAAAATAGGCGATCCATTTATCTGTAACAATTATGCCGGTAGGGTCCGGGCCATTATGGATGAGCGTGGACACAGAATCCAGGAAGCATTACCTTCAGAAGCAGTGCAGATTTTGGGTTTTGACCAGGTGCCTCAGGCAGCGGACATTTTTTCCGTTGTTGATGACGCACGTGATCTGAAACGTCTGGCAGCTGATCGGCAACGCACCAAACGAGAGATCGATCATCGCAAGATCAAAGCCACGACACTGGATTCAATTTCGGCGAAGATCAAAGAAGGATCTATGAAGACACTGCCGCTGGTGATTAAGGGCGATGTAGACGGTTCCATCGAAGCATTGAGTGAAACACTGGAAAAAATCAAGAACGAGGAAGTCGGTATTCAGATCATTCACAAGTCCGTTGGTATCGTTACGGAATCCGACGTATTGCTGGCTGCAGCCTCCGGAGCAGTGGTCATCGCTTTTCATGTGCAGGTGGACTCCAACGCGAAACTGCAGGCCCAACAGGCTGGGGTGGATATCCGCTCCTACAACGTGATCTATAACGCAGAGGAAGAGGTCAAAATGGCCCTGGAAGGATTGTTGGAACCAGAAATAAAGGAAGAGATAGTTGGCCGAGCCGTGGTCCTGGAAATGTTCAAGATACCGAAACAGGGTTTTATTGCTGGTTCACGAGTAGATGAAGGTATCATACTGCGCGGTGCCAAAGCGCGGCTGATTCGGGATGATGAAGTAATACATGAAGGTACTGTCACTTCCCTGAAACGATTTAAGGATGATGTGAAAGAGATCAAGGAAGGTATGGAATGCGGTATCGGCATTGATGGCGCGGGGAAATTCAAAGAAGACGATGTAATTGTGGTCTACGAAATACAATCTATCAAGAGGACACTTGAAGTATAAACATGCAAGAACTACCATACAAGCGGACCGATCGCGTCGGTCAGCAGATCAGGGAAATACTCGGACAGATCGCCCTCAAACACATTGACCTGAGTCACTTGGGATTCATTACCTTTACAGGGGTCAATGTTTCTCCCGATCTGCGCAGCGCCAAAGTATTCTACAGTGTACTCGATCCAAAATACCCCAAGGATGAACTGCAAGCGGCCATGAATGACCTGCGCAAAGCATTCCGGAAATACATTGGCCCGGAACTAAAAATCAAGAATATACCTAAACTGAAATTCTATTTTGATGAATCACAGGAATACAGTGAAAAGATCGACAAACTGCTAAAAAACCTGAAAAGTAATACATGATCATAAATATTAATAAACCCGCCGGGTGGACCTCATTTGATGTGGTCAAGAAAGTGCGGGGTATTATCAAGGAAAAAAAAGTCGGTCACGCTGGAACACTGGATCCTTTTGCCGAAGGTGTACTGGTGCTAGGTACGGGACCTGATACGAAAAAACTCACAGATATCACGACGGCCAATAAAACCTACCGGGCGGAACTGACCCTGGGAAAGGCCACAGATACGCAAGACCGGGACGGAAAGATCAGCGCGGAGGAAGTAGTGCCGGAATTGACTAAAGAAACCATTGCTGCTGTCCTGGCCAGTTTTGATGGCCCGCAGGAACAAATACCGCCCATGTATTCGGCGAAACATGTGAATGGCCAGCGGTTGTATAAATTGGCTCGGAAAAATAAAACGGTGGAACGGGCCCCGGTAAGAATATCCATTGACCAGATCAGTTTGCTGGATTATATGGAACCGGTGATCACGTTCAATGTAACTTGTTCCAAAGGTACATACGTGCGGGTACTGGGGGCCGATATCGCAGCAAAACTGGGTACGGTGGGTCATTTGACGGCCTTGACCAGGACCAGCGTGGGATCATACCATATTGCTGACGCGACGACTATCGAAGAATTAAGTAATAGTTGAAGGTATTCAACCAGATAAATGATGTGCGGGATTGCGCTGACAGTGTGGTCACCATTGGTACTTTTGATGGCCTGCACCGCGGCCATCAGGACATTATCAAGACACTAACCACTATCGCGGCGGCCAAAGGGAGCAGGGCGGCGGTGATCACATTTGAGCCGCACCCGCGGCACATTCTGGACAAAAAGAACAAACTGTCCCTGTTAATGTCCTTGGATAAGAAAGAGGCCTTGCTGGAAGAACTGGGTGTGGATGTGCTGTTGGTGATACCCTTTACAGAAGAATTTTCCCGGATCACAGCGGAAGCGTTCATGGATGATGTGATCATGAAACATTTTCATCCCGCAGAGATCGTGATCGGTTACGACCATCATTTTGGTCATAAGCGACAAGGGTCACCTAAATTTTTACAGGATTACGCTGGAAAACGTGGTATCAAGCTTGATATAATCAATCCGGTCGCGGATGACAAGGTCTTCATATCCAGCACTCATATTCGGGATTTGATCGGTAACGGTTTCGTGCGGAGAGCATCCTTTGAACTGGGCTGGGTATACGGATTTCGAACCAAGGTAGTCCATGGATCTGGCCGCGGCAAGGGTTTGGAATTCCCCACTGCGAATGTAGTTCCCTTGGAGAATGATCAACTAATGCCCAAGCCAGGGGTATATTTAACTCGTGGCAGACTTAATGGTGATTTTATTGTAGGAATGTGTAATTTCGGCACGCGTCCAACGTTTAACGAGACAGAGTTGGTAATGGAAATTAATTTTTTTATATCTAGCATGGACGACATCTATAATCGTGAGATATACATTGAATTCCTGGAAAGAATACGCGATGAAAAGAAATTTGACAATCCGGATCAGCTGGTAACTCAGTTACGCCAAGATAAGAAGTATTGTCTGGAATTAAAGAAAAAGTATGAATAAGGAGAAATATGCCTTTAACAATAGAAGAAAAAGAAAATATTGTATCCAAGTTTGGAGAAAATAAAACGGATACAGGATCTGCGGCTGTACAAATTGCCCTGCTGACCAGCAGGATCAGACAGCTGACAGATCATGTAACAAAACACAAAAAAGATAACCATTCTCGCCGTGGGCTGGTAATGCTCGTAGGAAAGCGTAAAAGACTGATGAAGTATTTACGAAAAACAGACCTGGAAAAATACGAGAATGTGGTTAATGAACTGAAGATAAGAGGATAAGTAAGAATAAAATGATAAAAAAAGAGATAGAGATAAACGGAAAAACACTACGTATAAGCACCGGCCAAGTAGCGAAACAGGCTGCTGGATCCGTGCTGGTAAGCTATGGCGAGACAACGATCATAGTGGCTGTGAACGCGGCCAAGGAAATACGGGAAGATATTGATTACTTCCCTCTGCAGGTAGAATACCGGGAGCGGCACTACGCCGGCGGGAAGATACCTGGTGGTTTTTTCAAACGGGAAGCACGTCCTGCAGAACGGGAGATACTTACTTCCCGACTAACAGACAGGCCCATACGGCCCTTGTTCCCCAAATCATTCAAATGTGAGACACAGGTGATCATCACTGTGCTATCTACTGATGGCGAGAACCCAGCAGATGTACTGGCAGGTGTAGGCGCATCGACAGCACTGATGATATCCAACATTCCCTGGAACGGCCCCATTGCTACGGTGCGGGTAGCCCAGGTAGAAGACAATTTCATTGTCAATCCTACCAAGAGAGAAATAGAAGAATCTACGCTGGAACTGATCGTTTCTGGAAACAGCGAGACCATCGTCATGGTGGAAGGCGAAGCGGATGTGATCCCAGAAAAAGTATTCGTGGACGCATTGAAATTCGCCCATGAGGATATTAAGAGGATCATCGCTCTACAAGAAGAGATCGTGGCTGAGGTAAAACCCGAAAAACGGGAAATACCGGAAGAAGAGTCCAACAAAGACCTGGCAGCAGCAGTGGATAAGTCCCTGGGTGCTGAGATCGAGCGTGTTATTCAGATCGGTGATAAACAGGAACGGGAAACTGCAACCAAGGAACTGCATGATAATACAGCAGCAGCAATGGCAGAGGAATTCCCGGAATCGGAAAAAGAGGTCAAAGGCCTGGTGAATGACAAATTCAAGGCCGCTTTCCGCGAACGGGTACTGGAAACGGGCGTCCGCAGTGATGGCCGCGGTACCACCGATATCCGCGATATCACCATTGAATCTGCATTTTTGCCCCGAACCCATGGTTCGGCGCTGTTCACCCGCGGGGAAACCCAAGCCCTGGTTGTGACCACCCTGGGCAGCAAAAGAGATGAGCAAATCATTGACAGCATGGATGAAGATTATAAGAAGAACTATTATTTGCACTATAATTTTCCACCCTACTGTGTAGGCGAGGTAGGCCGGGTCGGTTTTACCAACCGTCGTGAAATAGGGCATGGGAACCTAGCGGAACGGTCATTGAAACCGGTCCTGCCGGAGTATGAGGAATTTCCGTATACGGTACGGATCGTGTCAGAAATTATGGAATCGAACGGTTCGTCATCGATGGCCAGTGTCTGCGGGGGATCACTGGCCCTCATGGATGCAGGCTGTCCATTGAAAGAGCACGTGGCCGGTATTGCCATGGGCCTGATCCTGGATGGAAAACGCCACGCTGTCCTGAGTGATATCCTGGGTGCGGAAGATCACCTGGGTGATATGGACTTCAAAGTGGCCGGCACTAAAGATGGTATCTCGGCTATCCAGCTGGATCTGAAGATCGAAGGTGTTTCCTTTAAACTGCTGGAAGAAGCACTGGAACAGGCTCGGTTGGGTCGACTGCACATCCTGGAAAAGATGAACGAAGCATTGAGCAAACCGGGAGAAATTTCCGATTTCGCACCAAAGATCATCACCCTAAGTATTAATCCGGAAAAAATAGGCGGACTGATTGGACCAGGTGGAAAGATCATTAAGAAGATCATTGCTGATACGGAATGTGATGTAAACGTGGATGATGATGGTACAGTGACCATCGCCGGTGTGGACAAGGTGAAGCTGGAAGAAGCGGCCGAGATAGTGAAAGCAGTAACCATGGAACCGGAAGTGGGTATGGAATTTGATGGTACCGTAACCCGCATGATGACCTTTGGCGCTTTTGTAGAGATTGCGCCGGGTAAAGAAGGTCTGGTGCACATTTCTGAAATGGATTGGAAACGCACTGAACGGGTCGAAGATATTTGTAAAACCGGGGACGCCATGCGGGTGAAGCTGATCAAGGTCGATGACCAAGGCCGGCTAGATCTGAGCCGTAAGGCGCTGTTGGATAAACCGGAAGGATACGTTGAACCACCACCCCGCAGCCGCGACCGCAATCGGGGAGGTCGCGGTGGTGGTAGAAGCCGCTTTGGCGGTGGCGGAGGAGGTCGGCGGGATGGTCAACGCCGCGACAGACCACCTCGGAAAAAACGCTTCTAAAAACAGGATCCCAACATGACGCGCACTATTCCAGTCAATCAAAACCTGGTTGAGATGGAATATGCCGTCCGGGGGGCCATACCCCGGCGGGCCCAGGAAATGCAGCGTGCTGGGCGTACGATCCACGCTTGTAACCTGGGCAACCCCCAGGCCCTGGGTCAGAAACCTATAACCTTTTACCGGCAGGTATTAACCCTGCTGGAAGCTGCGGGCAATATTACTCGGGAACGCTCCCTGGCCAGGGTTGCCGCTGCTAATCCGGAGTTGTTTAACGAGAGCGGTGTAGAACCGATTGCTAATTATATTATTGATTACAGCGCCAATTTCCTGGAACAGTGCCGGACCGGTATGGGTGCCTATACGGAAAGTAAAGGCCCGCTTTTTATCCGCACAGCGATCGCCCGCTATATTGATCGGCGGGACGGAGAGAACATAGCAGCGGATCCAGAACAGATTTTTCTCACCGATGGAGCCAGTGACGCCGCGAAACGGATCATGGAACTTCTGATCACTGGACCGCAGGATGGCGTTATGATCCCTATTCCCCAGTATCCGCTCTATTCAGCGACGGTCAAGCGCTGCGGCGGAATACAGGTGAACTATTACCCGGAAGAGGACAATGACTGGGCCCTGACACCGGAGATCCTGGAAGAGGCCTACCGGAAAGCGACGGCAGATGGTGTACACGTAAAATGTATCGTGGTGATTAACCCGGGGAACCCTACCGGTGCGATATTGGACAAACCCAGTATTGACGGCGTGGTCAATTTCGCCGAACAGCACGGCCTGGCGATCATTGCCGATGAGGTTTACCAGGATAATTTATACGGCGGTACGTTCATTTCCATGGCCAGCGCTGTGGGAGGGCGAGATATACCGCTTTTTAGTCTGCACAGTATATCCAAAGGTTTTGCCGGGGAATGCGGCCACCGCGGCGGCTACTTGGAACTGCGCAACATGCCCAAGGTTGAAAGAACGGACCTGAACCTGGCCGAAGTGATATTGAAGCAGGCTTCAGTAAGCCTGTGTTCCAACACAGTAGGGCAGGCCATCATCTATATGCTGGTGAATCCGCCAGAAAAGGGCAGCGCCCCGTATAATATCTACCAGGATGAAAAAAATGCCGTGTTGGGGGAATTAGAGGCCAAGGCGGCATTGATCAAGGAAAGCTTTAAACAAATGGAAGGAATGGAGTGCTTTGGCCGGACCGGGGCCATGTATCTCTTTCCACGCCTAAATACATTGCCACCGGGGAGTAACGATTTTGATTATTGTATGGCCCTGCTGGAAGAAACGGGTATCTGCACAGTGAACGGTGCCGGTTTCGGACAACTGCCGGGGACCAGGCACATGCGCATCGCTTTTTTGCCGCCCCGGGAAACGGTTACTGGATTCCTGCCAGAATGGATTCGCTTTCACAACCGTTATGTGCACCGCCCGCAAGTCTAGCGGCGGGAAAGCGCAGGTACAGTAAATTTCCTTTGACTTCACTTATTATATAAGTTAATATAAAGTAACACTTTAAGTAATTCGTTATGAGTTCTGAGCCGAAACAGATCAAAAAACTGTATTATTCAATTGGCGAA
>CAJWGZ010000007.1 GCA_913041075.1 uncultured Fidelibacterota bacterium
AGAATTTGCGCCAAAAGATTAGGTAATATAAGCTCAATTACCAATCAAATTAAACCCTTCACAACTAACCTTAACTATGGAAGTAATCCTCCTTTGTAATATTGTGATAGAAACAAAATGATTTTAAAGGTCTCTTTCCATTTCGAAAAAATAGACATTTCGCTGGATAATACTCTATGTTTAAATATACCAGAAATGAACAAATGACTGTTTGACAATTCACTATCCAATTTAATTGATTCTGTAAATGGGGAAAGTGTATCATGCATTCCGTGCATGATATATACTTCGTTGTTAATGTTTTTACACCAGTATTTAGGAGAAAAAAATTCAATCTGATCAGCACAATCTTGGAAAATTATATCCATAATTCTATTGGATTCATCAGACATGTTCAATTCGATAATATCCTTGATTAAAACTTTTTCCTCACCCACCAAATCCTCAATTAGGTCTTGTGCTTGATCATCCTGATCACGCACCATAAGTTGCAGTACTTCTTGAACACCATTGGTTGGGTACCCTACATCAACTTGATTTAAGTAATTGTGAAATAAAACTATTACACACCAAGGGTCAGGCGTCAGTTTGATGATATTACCATTGTGATCTATTCTACCATTGTACATGAATTTCATACTGGTTTTTACATCGTATGAAGTACCAAACACGATGACAGATTTGGGCGGTTGTTGTAATAAGAATGGATCTAAACATGCCTTTAATACAATAACACCTCCAAAACTAATACCGGCCAGATTGATGGGGCTATTCTCATGCCCAGGTTGTGTCTTCAACCACTGGTAAAAATGGACGGTCCACTCCAAAATACTTTTGGATAATTTTAGATTAATGAGTGGTGGAATGCGTGGTATATATACCTGAATACCATTCACAGCTATGGACCGTGCTAGAGCGATCATTTTAGGGTGTGCTTCACCTTTGGCTGATGCACCGGGATATAATATTAAAATAGCGCCAGTTGGGTTTTTTGGATGGAAAATCTTTAATGGTGTATCTTCATTACTTAACCCTGGATAATGACCATCCTGCTCGCGAATAGACGAAGGTGCGGATTGCTCAAAATTTTGCAATCCATTAAGTGTTTTTAGGGCGGATGTAATACTTCTTATTTGATTCACTGAGAGTAAGTTAATAGGAATTATTCGCCTAAATCTGCTCGCTTTCTGCAAAAATCGATAATCCCAGTAACCCTGGCGAACCAATTACCAAAATTTGGGAATAATGCATCAATTGCTAACAAAGGCCGCAATGGACCTGAATTCACTATTACATCCGGTTTATTCTTTTTGATCGCCTTAATTACTGCACCAGCAACTTTATTTGAAGAAATTGTACCTAAAATTAATGGTGCTTTTACCTGGCTATCAGAATACATGCCCACATCTTTTACTAAACCAGGAAAAATCGCAGATACCCCAACTGATGTGCCATGAACTTCTTGCCGTAGTGCGTCTGTAAATAAGGCCAATCCACCTTTGGTCGCGGAATATGTTGCGTTGAAACTTTCTCCCTTTTTTGCAGACAAAGAACATATATTGACAATATGACCGCCACGATCTAACATTTGAGGTAGGAATTGACGGGTCAGTTCCATACCTGCTATAAGATTCACCGTAATAATTTTTTCAATGTATTCCAGATCATAATCCTGGAAATAATTGTATTCCTCTATTCCAGCATTATTAATCAATATATCGACTTCTCCAATAGCATTTGCAACCTGAACTTTCAATTCAGAAAGTTTTGATGTTTGCGATATATCAAATGGAATACCATGAAACTCACCACCAAGGTTTTCAATAATACTTTTGGTATTGTTAAGACCGCTTTTAGAACGTGCAACACCAACAACAGTAACATTTTCTTGGGCTAATAAATTTGCTATAACTGCACCAATACCAGATGAAGCACCAGTGAGTAGTGCAACCTTATTATTTAAATCTTTCATTTATATCTCCAAATCATTATTTCCTCCAAGTTGAAAATACTAACAAAGACAATAATTTTTTACAACCCATTGAGATTCATTGCCTCCTGTCATAACCAGCAATAAATTCTAAGTAGCTTTTTGACATTCCTGCTTTCGAGTCGTTTATTTCAGGATCTTCAATAATTATCCTTGGAGGCTGTACTCCATGTATAAAAAACAGGCCTTTTCATTTAACGTGAATCAAGGAAGTTTGCTATATGTGGGAGGCCACCACCGTGTCTAGAGCGGTCCTGAAAAAACATTGATTGCAGGATAGTTAAAAGACCCCAGTTTTTCTGGGGTCTTTTTATTGATACTGATTAATGATTTGATTAACTCTATCACGCTTGCCCTTTATTTTTAACCTTATTGAATCATTCTGATAATGTCGCTCGAGGACCTCTACATCTTCCTGTGCATTTGCCAGTTCCTTCCCCTGCTTATATGAAAATGTAATTTCTACAGTTTCGTAATCGGCATTAATCGTTTTTATCATTTCTGCAATTAAACGATCTAATCGCAGTTGATCTTTGGCCGAAACCATAATCGCATCTGGATATTTTCGTTTAAGAAAATTCATCCTTCCATTTTCTAATATTAAATCAATTTTATTCAATACAGTCAGAGACTTGTGTCGTTCGGCACCCAATTCCTTTAATACCTCCTCTATAGTATTCATATGCTCGCTTACTTGATCAGATGCTGCATCTAAAACAACCAAAATTAAATTCGCTTCAAGCACTTCTAAAAGTGTGCTTCGGAAACTGGCTACGAGATCATGTGGTAATTTTCGAATGAAGCCCACTGTATCACTCAACAATATGGAATGATACTTATCAAGTTGAACTTTCCTTATAGTAGTATCTAATGTAGCAAATAACTGATCCTGAATAAATACATCCTCTCCAGAAAGTGCTCGCATCAGCGTTGATTTACCAGCGTTGGTGTACCCCACCAATGCAACCCGATATTCATCCTTTCTTCGTTTACTTTGGATTTGGCGCTCTTTTTCAATGTAGGTGAGTTCTTTTTTTAGTTTGGAAATTCGCTGGCGGATTAAACGTCTATCTACTTCAATTTGAGCTTCTCCCATCCCAGCAAGTGTACCTATACCTCCCATTTGCCGTTCTAAGTGAGACCATTGCCTGGTAAGCCGCGGCAATAAATATTCCAGTTGTGCCAATTCTACTTGAGTTTTCGCCTCTCTCGTTTGCGCGTGTTTTCGGAAAATATCCAGTATCAGACCATTGCGGTCAATTATTTTGATATTTTTTGCTAATAATAGGAAGTTTTTAACTTGACCTGGGTTTAATTCATCATCGAAAATAATTAATTCCACATCCAGGGTTTTTGCCTGTTCAATAATTTCCCGTGCTTTACCCTTTCCGATAAAATATTGAGGATTAATTTTGCGCAGGTTTTGGGTGATTTGCCCGACAACTTTAGCCCCAGCAGTTTCTGCTAACTGTTTTAGTTCACTAAGATGTTCTTTAACTATTTCGGCAGTTTGGTTACCATGTAAAACACCAACAAGAAATGCCTTTTCACTTTTCCTTATTTCAGTTCGATCCAATTATCACTGTTCCTTTGTTTTTAATCTTTCCGTGTTCGGTCTACCAAGAATTGATTCAATTACCAAACAACTCAGTGCAATAAATAATAAAAGCCTCCAAATCGAGCGACCATATCTAATTTCCTTCAGTTCTGAACCTAAATGTTGTGTGGGTTCAATTATTCTAGCTTGCTCGATGCCTAAACCTTCGGCTAATGTTTCGCCTTCAATTCTGATAGAAGGAAGTTCATGTGGAGACAACTCTGTTGAGAATGAAGAAAAAAGGATACCATCTGCAAACACATTATATGATCCTAATTCACTAGTTTGTGTGATCAGTAATTTTTCATTTGTATAGTCAGGAATTAGTTTTATCTCATTTTCATCTGGTGTCTTCAATATCCATTCTGCGATGATATTCTCGCCCTTAATATCAATTATCTTATCTTGCCCAACTAAAAGAGGCTGAGTATTGAATTCCCTGGTGGCCAGTAATATTAGCATGCGATGTAAAAGTGGTACGAGCAAACCTTTCACGGGAAGATCATTCCAACGCAGGTTCAATGGAGATGTGAAAACAAAGCCCACGCTCCCAAATGCCTTAGATTCAATTAATAATGGATGACCATTATTTAGTTTGATTAACGGGGTGTGATTCATTTGTAAGCGAACTTCGTTATAACCAAATACTTGCGGTAATTCCTCATTCATATTTTTAATATCTAAATCGGTGAATAAAGAATGATCCTCTTCCATAATCGACGTAGAAAAAAATGAATCACCATCCAGACGACGTGTTTGAATTAATTCGGGTAGTTTTAATAAAGATGGCCATGCTACTGGATCTGTTTGATTCAGATCATTGCCAACAAACCAAATAAGTCCACCGCCACGCATTAGGAATCGTTGCAAATCCTCAATTGCAGAATTACTGAGGTTGGCTGGATTATGCAATAACAGGATATCAATATCACTTAAAAATAATCGTTCTAAATCATCAGATACATGTCTATCAATTAGCAGTAATTCTGTTTCGCCTATTATTGCGTTTAAAGCTAATTCAAGTAGAAATAATTCTTCCACGGATTGCCCAATAACCTTTACTGCAATTTGGTTTGGTATGACTAATTCAAAATTTCGGAAATTATCTAGCGGGAAGTCGTCATCAGGGATAACTATTTTCCCGTTAATAATACCCGTTTCACCAGGGTATACTTGAAACATGAAATCCTTGAATTTACTAGGTTGAAATTGACTGACAACTTGGCCCACACGCTCATCATTTAAATACAATTCTACAGGAATATTTCTTTTTTCAGTCACACCACCATTACCAATTCTCGTATTCAATTTAACCAAATGATTAGGCAATTTTATCTGACTGAGTACACTTACTTCACTTATAGAAATATTATTTTCAACCTTTGGCTGTAAAATACAGTAATATTTCCAATCTGAATTAGGATTAAGACTATCGATCGCAAAACTTGGTGCTGATTGGAAATCGCTGATGATAAAACATTCCCGGTTAGGTTCTGAGGCTTCAACCGTTTGCAGCACAGAATCAATCACAGTCCAGAGATTATCGGCCATATTTGTTTGTACAATACCTTTAACTCTAGGCATAATTGATCCACTTTCTTTGTGGGATCCACTGAATAATTTTCTTGGTGGATTAGTTTGGTATAATTCTACAGTAGTTTCCCCCTCCAGTCCTTTTAAGATTGCAGGCAAAGAAGACTTTGCGCGATCAAGTAGAGTGCCATCATCAGTATGAACGGCCATACTTGCAGAATTATCTACAACTATTACTGCTCTGGATTCAACATATCCTGCCAGTTTACCAGTTAAAGTCCCAGTCATCAATGGTCTAGAAAACATCAATATTAAACATAAAATTGCAATCGTGCGGAGGAGGACCAATAACCACTGCTTAATTCTCAAATGCCGTATCGTCTCATGCTTTAACGACTTGATAAACCGCAGGGTGCTGAATTCAGTATCCCGAGTATGGCGTAGACTTATTAAATGAATAATTATAGGTATTGTAATTGCTAACAACCCCCAGAGAATTGATGGTGATAAAAACGTCATATTACGACAGTACTTGCAATTACCATGATAGTTCCAGCAAATAATGGCACAGAAAGATTATCATCGATTGATATGGGTAATAATTCAATAAACATTGCTGCAAATGCTCCAGAAAAAACTACTACTAATGGTAAGGATAACTGAACCAGATAACCAGATAATAGACAAACGATCAGTCCTGCTAGTGATCCTTCAATAGTTTTATCATAGAACTTCATTTTACCAAATTTTCTTCCCACAAGACCAGCTACGGTATCACCTATACTCATGTATATTAAACTAATTACGGCGATTTCTTTGGGGAAAACTGCGACAGTTAATGTCGAACCAATAAATACCCAGGTTGCACCTGTGTATTTTCCGTCCATTTCATGTAAACGAAGCATTGAAATGAGAAAATTATCAAATATTTTTTTGATTATAACTGAATGAACTCTTAAATACTCGATTACAATTGCAAATACTGTTAAGGGTACTAAAATACGGAGTACCTGGAAACGTGATTCAAAGAAAAATAAATAAGTAAATGGAATCACTAAATTAAAAATATGGATTATCTTACGATAATATTCGGTTCGTTGAATCAATTAAGGCTCGTTATTTAAACTATTAAATATGTCTTGTATATCAAGCACACTGACTACCAAGTTGATTGTCGTAGATTTATCAAGAACTGTACCATCCTTAATAGACTGATCCAATACGGTATAGGGTACCAAATCTTGATCTTGATGATAGGAAATCTTCCCGACTTTTAACCGCGATTTAAACAGGAGTTCTTTCGCCTGATTGATTGATAGGCCGATCAGGTTCGGTACTTGGAAAAAATTAGGCGGCATACCTTTGCTCACTGTGATCTGAACACCCATACCTTTCTTTCTCCGATCACCAGCCTTTGGATATTGCCATGCAATCGTACCATTCGGGTATTCTGGGTTAAATTCCGTGTATACCGTATCAATTAATAGTCCAGTCTGGGTTAACTCAAGTTCTGCGCTACGACGGGACTGCCCAATTAGGTTTGGAACCGCCACAGATCTTTCAGGTTGAGCAATTTTTAACCTTACAGTCCTTCCCATTTTCACCCTAGTGTAAGGTTTTGGGTATTGATCGACTATAGTACCAACCTGAAATTTGTTTGTATAAAGAGTATCAGATACTTCATACCTGTAATTCTCAGATTTGAGGAGACTTACGACCTCATCCAGCATTTTATATTGTACATCCATCATAATTCTATTCTGATTATGTCGTGTATATACGGGCATGACTAAAAATTCTGCAATCAAAGAAAAAATGACAATCATGCCGCCAATCGAAACAATAGTCCTAATGAAATTCATTTTCCAATATGCCTTAGGCGTACAGCAAACATACCAATTACGTTATCGCGCGGTGGAAAAGTCTCCATAACGCCCGGTTTTTTAAACCACTTTTTAGGTAAGTAATGATCTGAAGTATCTATTTTATATCGATTATTCAATTTAAGGAAAGCCTTGATTACATCCCAATTTTCTTCCTTTTCCAATGAGCATGTTGCATAGCATAGTATGCCACCCTCCTTTACGTAATTTGAAACGTTAATCAAAATTTTTAATTGCTGCATTTTGAATTCTTGCAGTTGATTCAATTTTCTACGCCATCGGATTTCCGATTTTTTTCCAATCGTGCCAGTTCCAGAGCAAGGAGCATCAATTAAAACTCGGTCAGCCTTCGGAAAGACATCCTTTGCCGCATCATTTATCTTCCACTTGATCCAAGTTTGATTATGACGCATACTGTCTTGTTCACATAACTTCATGCGTCGCTCACTATTATCAGTGGCAATCAAGGATCCTGTGCCCTGCATCATTTCAGCAATATAAAAAGTTTTTGTTCCTGGGGCAGCACAAACATCTAAAACAGTTTCTCCAGGTTTAGGATTTAGTAATTCAACTACTGCCCCAGCGGCTCGATCTTGTACAGAAATTAATCCTTTCTGAAATAATTGGTGTTTTAATAAAAGACCTGCCCCCTTTTCTACAATATAATAATACTCGGTTAGAGGAAATCGTTTAACATGAATTTTATCATCCAATAGTTTCTGAACCAGCACGTCGTGCTCAATTTTTAACCAATTTCTACGAACCATCATTTGACTTGGACCATTGAAATATTCACAAAGTCTAATCGTATCATCCACTCCATAATAAGTACCCCATTTTTCTACCAACCAATTGGGATAGGATAAACCCACAGCAATATTCTCAGGAAACTTTCCATTGAAAACATATTTTCCGGAACCTGATATTTTTCGTAGAACAGCATTGATAAGCCCTGTAATATGAGGACCAATATTTCTCCTACTTAATTTCACATAGCTATCGACAACTGCATAATCAGGGGAAAACTCATCCATTAAAAGCTCATACACTCCAAGTCGCAATAAATTACGTACAGGAAATTTCAGTTTGACCAAAGGCTTATGTAAGTTAGTATTAATTATCGTATCCAGAAGTCTTTGCCATTTAACCACTTCATTAGTCAAAACCGTGGTACGTTCGCGAACCAATCTGGGGGTGGGTTTTATACCAAAATAATCATTGCGGACATTTCTGAGCCAGCGCTTTGACTTTTCAAATTCTAATAGTATTTCAAATGATAATAAACGTGCGTCCAAGATTAATTTCCGAATCTATCACCAATATTCAGAGCAAAGCCGTTCATAAAGGAACCGATATCCATTGTTTTTTTCCCTTCCAATTGTACACGGTGAATCAACAAATGTCCATTACCCGTCTGAACGGACACAATACTCTTTTTAATGGCTGTAATTTCACCAGGTAAGTAGTTGGATCCATTGTCATCGTTATCAACCCGAGTTTCTTGAATTTTTATTCGTTTACCTTTAATTATAGTGGTTGCGCTGGGTGTCGGTGTAAGTCCACGTACAAGATTATGTAATTCTCTAGCAGGTCTACTCCAATCTATTATTGTCATATCTTTTGTAATTTTTGGAGCCAAGGTTGCCTGATTATCATTTTGTTTAATAGCGCTGGCGGAACCACTTTCAATTAGGTTAATTGTTTCTACTAATAGAACAGACCCAAGAATACCCATTCTTTCGCTTAGCGTACCATAATTGTCATTCGGGTGTATTGGTAACTTATCCTGACAAATTACCGCACCTGTATCTACTTTAGGCGCGATGAAGAATGTACTTAATCCAGTTTCATCCTCTCCATTAATCAAGGCCCATTGAATTGGTGCTGCGCCGCGGTATGCAGGTAATAGCGAACCGTGCAAATTGATGGATCCAAGTTTCGGTATAGTAATCAGTGAGTTTGGTAAAATTCGAAATGCTACGACTACAAAAAGATCGGCGTCTAATTCCTTTAACTTACTCACAAAATGGCCACTCTTTAAATCTTGTTCCTGAATGACATCTAGACCCATACTTTTTGCTTTAATTGCGATTGCCGTTTCGCGTATTTTTTTCCCCCGGCCCATTTTCTGAGGCGGATTAGAGACAACAGCTACAATTTGGTAATCCGATGCTGCTAATTTTTCTAGCGCAGGTACGGCGAAAGCTGGGTTACCCATGAATACGAGGTTCATGACTTACTCCGTTCCATGTTTATTTATTTTCGCACAGAAACAGTTCATGTTTCCATCGCTGGTGATAGGTTAAAGGTCTTAGGTAAACAATATTGATTAAAGAACGAAACTTTCCTTCGTGCTACGGATTTTTCTCGATTTATTATAGCTCATTTTAATCTCTTTTAACTTTTTCTTATATTGTAAAGCCATTAAAGAAGAAACACGATCGATGATAAAAACACCCTTCAGGTGATCAACTTCATGTTGAATGGCACGAGCTAGTAATCCACCAAACCGTTCGGTCTGATCCGACCCGTCTGGTAGTTGATATTTAAATAGTATGCTTTCTGGTCGCTTAATTGGCAATCTTATTTCTGGAATTGATAGGCATCCTTCTTCCACTTCTGATTCTCCGAAACTGTCCAATATTTGCCCATTGACGAAGATATGTGCTTCATCTACTTCATCAGTGTGAGACACATCAATTATCATCAAATTCATATCTATTCCAACCTGGTTCGCAGCTAAACCTATCCCTTCTTCCTCATACATTGTGTCAAACATATCCTCAATTATCTTTGGTAAAACAGAATAATCGGTGACTGGTTTGCATTCTTTACGCAAAATCGGAGCACCGTATTGCACAATATCCAAAACAGCCATTATTTTTGAGCCTCTATTTGTGTATCCTGCTCAGTTACACTATCTGCTAATCCAGCAATCCCTGACCGGTTTATGTTGATGTTCAAATTCTTGTCTATTTTTAACACAAGAATTTTGCCCTGATTTTTTATACCAGCAATTGTACCATGAATACCACCAATAGTAATCACTTTATCGCCTTTCTTTAAAGCACCTAACATGTTCTGCTTCTCTTTCTGTCGCTTTGTTTGGGGCCGGATCATTAAGAAATAAATTATAACCATGATCAGAAAGAAAGGAAGGAAAGCAGCAATTCCTCCACTGCCCTGAGGCGCATCTGGATTGGCAGCAAAAGCGTAAAGAATTTCCACAAATATCTCCTAATTATTGGAAAAAAATTACCGACGGTTATAAGTAATCACAAGTTTTGCTTTGAAGAGAATTAATTTGGTTGTGGTAAAGTAATCTCTATTGTTGTGCCGTCACCAATTTTGGATTTGGCTACCCGAATTGAACCACCATGTATTTCTTTAATTATCCGCGATGTAAGTGACAGACCCAGTCCCCACCCTTGTTCCTTACTGCTGAAACCAGGTCTAAAAATATTTCGCCAGTCTTTCCTGGAAATTCCTTTACCCGAATCCACTATCTGTATAACCACATTATTGAAGTTCTTCCTCATTTTAACACAAATTTTTCCATTGTTGTCAACTGCATCTATCCCGTTTTTAATTACGTTTTCAATGGCCCATGATATTAACACACCATTAGCATTTATATTGATTTCGGAGTCAACCTCATTACTCAATTCTACAGTTTTCCCCATTGATGGCAGTCTTCGGTCCAAATAGGAAACAACTTTTTCTACTATTTCAGATAAATTTATTTCTTCCAGTTTCGTTTCGGATCCCATTTTGCTAAATCTGTCACTAACCTGTTGTAGTCTATTTAAATCGAGATCCATATCACTTAGGATTTTGTCCCCATCTTCTGGTTTTGTTTTAAGCCACTCTATCCAACCCATTAACGCCGAAATTGGTGTGCCCAATTGATGGGCTGTCTCACGCGCCATTCCTACCCAGATATTTCGTTTTTCACTGTTCCGAATAATTGTAAAACCAGTAAATCCCAATAATATAAATAACGCTACTGCCCCAATCTCCAGATAGGGCAACCACATTAATCTTCGGATTTGTTTCGAATCACCATAATGCAAATGTCCAATAATTATTGATTCACTTGTGTTTGGATTAGAAAAACGTAGCGCTATGGGTTCATTCTGCTGATCCATGGTTTGTTGTATTTTAATTAGCTCTTGAATTGCCGGTTCCCCAACTATATTTTTTGAATAAATCGGTTTATTATCAACACTTGAATAAATAATTGGGAATTGTACTTTCTTAATAATTTCATCAAACACAAAATTCAAGTTAGCGTCACTTTCATCAGATACGGTTTTTGCAATGATCTCGGCATAAAGTTTTACTATCTCACGATTGTCTTCTCGTAACTCATTCACTATGTGTTGGGTATATCCCAGCAACCCGGCTATAAGCGCAAAACCAATAATAAACAGTCCTGCTTTTATATTGCCGGTATGTTTAAAAGGATCCATTATAATGCCGGTGATTTAACCCAACCGAAAGCAATGATCCCAATGCATAAAAGAAATACCACTGTAGATATGATGATGCCTTTTCTGAAAGAAGACCTGTCATAAATAAATTTAACCTCGTGGTTTCCTGGGGGTACAATTAAACCTCTGATTACTCCATTTGTCTCGAAATATTTAACTTCTTTACCATCAATCTTTGCCTTCCAGCGTAGAGGATAATATACTTCGCTGATTACTAAAAATCCTTCCGCTGTGGATTCGGTTTTGACTGTCAACTCATGCAATGAATACTGTATATCAGTTACGCTTCCTAGAGTAAAAGATCTGTTTGATCCAATATCAGTTTGGCTTATGAAAGCAGTTCGCCCAGGATCGAACGATTGGGCAGTGAAAGTGCCCCAAGGCAGGTTTTTCCCCGTATGAACTTCCACATTCTCTACAAACCATGCCCTGGGCTGGAAATCATCCAATTCGTACAAAGTAACAGGCAAATTCCCTCGACCTGTTTTCATTTTCCCCTGTCTAATTTGGATCAGTCCTGGAAAATTAATCGGTTGCGGACTTAGCAGATATTTGACGTTCAACATACGCATCAACGGTAAGGTCCCGGCATTGTTTGTTCTCTGCAGAAAATCATTGTAGATCTTAAGTTTAGCAGGATGATAACCGCCAACTGATTCAATCCCAAAGGCAAGAATACGTGATTCACTAAAGAGGGCACCCGCGGGGTAAACACGGAAAGGTTTTTCACTATCATCCGTTAATATCTTTGTGATTTGGTCATGTTGGAAATATCTATCAATGATCGAACTGCTCATTAATTGAGAAGCCCGCCCAGACTGTTTATCGGGTTGGATAATTTTTCTATCTACTATACCAATATCCGTTAAGGCCAACAGTGTAACAGCAATAGTGAAACCATTTTTAGCAATCTTCTGATTAATGAATGCCCAGGTCAATCCAAAAAATGCAGCAAGGATTAACACCATTGTCAATGCATCCTCGAGCCACATATCCCATCGTAATGAGTTGATCGCTTGGATAGTGCGGGGATCTTGCGTTCGGGGTGGGGTAAAGCTAGACGAAACCAATTGCTGAAGGAATGATTGCCCAAAAGTCAAAATCAATAAATAGAATGCTAGTAATCCTGTACAGATCCAAAACCATCTTGGTATAACCTGCTTATGAAGTGTTAATAAGTAATTTAGTCCTAGGGCGGCCATCATGGAGGTGTTGAACTGCACTAGAATTAAAATCATCGCAGGAACACGAAACTTGTTAAAGTATGGGAAAAAACTATAAAATATATCATAAATGATGCTCAGATTTTTCCCAAAGGATATAAAGATAGCCAATATGGACGTGCCCAATAGAAACCACATTAATGGGTCTCTACGATGTACAAAACCAATCGCGGCCAACACCAGTATTACAATACCCATATAATTTGGGTAATCGGTAAATGGCATATTACCCCAATAAGTTTGACCCCCAAAACCCAAAGCAGATGGAATAATGAAGGTTAATAATTCCTTTGGTGAAAATGACCAACTGGTGGCATAATTATAACCGGCACCGCCCCCAACACCTCCGCCACGTACAGAAAATGGTGTGTATTCGATGGATGGCAGATAGATCAATAATGCAATTCCAATGCCCAGCAGCGACGCTGCTAAAAATCCACCTAGACCAAGCCACTTTATTTTCGTTTCTTTAGTATTATTGATATTCCATAGCAGATAGAACAAAACGTACGCACCGGCCAGCATCCACGTATAGTAAGCGATCTGGGCATGGGCTCGCTGCAACTGAAACCCCATGAGAACTGCTAGCAATCCTACACCGCAGAAAGATGGCTTGGTCATGACTTTTATGGTCATCCACATAATCCACGGCAAATAAGCCGCTGTCATCATTTGACTGCCGTGCCCAAAGACAATCATGGTAATCATGAATGGGGTAATCATAAATGCGGTGCCACCCATGAATGCAACTATTTTTGATAATCCTAGGAACCTTAAAAAAACAAATCCGCCCAAGCCGGAAAAAATTAGATGCAATAATTGATTCAGATGACTCGATTGAAAAAGCAAATTAAGAACATAATTGGGGAAATATAGAGAACTAATGTATGTGAAAGCATCCGCAGTTGGCATACCGCTAAATATCCAAGGTTGCCACAAAGGAAATTGACCATCAGTTTTCCTGCTTTGCTCCAATATCATACTAGAACTACGAGGGTTTAGCGAGTCAGGAGATCCAAACGTTTTTCCTTCAAAAACTATCGGGTAAAACAATACCAATACAATTATTGTTATTCCACCTATAATTGCCCAGTTTTTTTTATCTGTTATTCGTTTACGCATTTATTGACTATTTCGAAAATTACTGGCCCATGTTGTTTTTAAAGCGGAAACTACCTGTTTATCATCATCATCAAAACCCATTAACAAAAGTAAAATAAAAAAAGAAAAAACTACAACAATCGTTGCTGCCACAAGTGTAATTACTGTATGAAAAGGCATAATTATAAATTTTATCTGTGTCAGTAAAATCCAAGTAACTATTCCTGCCATCACTGGCTTAAATAACCTTACACTCACAGGCTGTAATTTTAAAATGTACCAAACTTCAATTGTTCTCAAGAAACCTAAAAAGCTCATTGAAATGAGCGTCGCAATGGCAGCGCCAAAGCCCGCATAAGCCGGTATGAGAATAATATTAAAAACCAGATTAATAATAAGGACAGCTATCGAGTTCATAAAATTTATTTTTGGAAACCCAGTCATAGTAAGTGTAGGTCCACCAGGTCCAATAAACGACTGAATTAAAACAGCTGTTGTTAAAATAGCTAATATCATATGGCCTTCTTGATATTGGGGTCCAAACAATAACATTACTTTTGTTGGAAATACAATAATCAATAAGAATAAAGGGATAGCAATCGTCATTATCCAGCGTACAACTAATTGATATAAATGCACCATACCGCTTTGATCCTTTTTGGCAAATAAATCTGCTAACATGGGTGCAAATATCCCCATAAATGCCATAAGGATCATGCGCAAAAGACCGGCTGTTCTAGCAGAAGGATGATATAAACCAACTGTCGTATTATCAAAGAAGTAACCTAGCATATAAATATCCATCCAATGCATCGCAGTACCAATAATGGTGACAAACATCAGAGGATAGGAAAAGTTTAACAAATCTGCTCTAAATACGGACGTTTTTACATCATTTAAATTGATTGTTACAAAACGCTGTAAGAAATAAAAGATAAATCCAAACCCAAAGATTGAAGAAATTAGAATTGGGATAGTGATAGCAACTTGATTTGAAATCTGCAAACCAATCAGCATGGCGATAAGATTCAAGATTGGAACTGCAATATTGATCACCAGCGCATTATATTTTAAAAGTTTAAATGCCTGGGTTGCGCTGGCAATTATGAGCATGGTCACCGAAAAAGGCAAGCCAATAGCATTACATATCAATACTTGTCTAAGTAATTGACCACCAGAAAAAATATCAATAGCCAACCATTTTGATAAAATAATCAATGTTGCGGTTGCAACCAGTGATAAAATGAATCCCATTTTAATAGATGACCTGATAATATTTCTGGCTTCTTCAGCCCTATTTTTTCCAAGATTTTCAGTGACATATTTCAAAACGCCATTATCCAGGCCCGCTTTTCCTATTACTTCTGCAAATCTCATTAAAGCGTTCGCTAAGGAGAAAACTCCTAGATATGCTGGCCCCACCCATCTTGCCAGTATAAGGACAAATAGGTACCTAACCCCCGAGCCAAAAACCATACTCGTGAAGGAAATAGTTGCTTCCTTCGCAATTTTCTGCGGTAGTTTCATGACCGTTTCATTAAATGCTTTCAGTTAAATTAAATATAGCTATGTAAATTAAACTTATGCATTAGGGGATCAACCCCAAAAAGATTCACCGTAACAATAAAATGAATATCATTTGGTTTTCAGAAATAAAATGGGATTATCTTAAAACGAGAAAGCAACAGATTCTTTCTCGTTTTCCAGAATCCAGCTCTATTTATTTTTTTGAACCAATCTCAAAAGCACTTCCTAATCATTATTCCTCGCGAAATTTTGATCATGTTAAGGCAGTCACCATCCCACAAATTCGCACTGTTAGTGGGGTCATTATTAATTTATTCCTGAGCTTTTCTTTCATTCGCATAATAATTAACGCTTTGGCGGGGTTATGGTTCAAAATATATTTTTCCAGGAAAGTTGATACGACTGATATTATAATTACATCAAATGTTTTCTGGGCAAAAACAATTAGACGTTTAAAAGAGAATAACCCAAACATACCAATCATCTACGACTGCAATGATAATCCGTTAGCTTTTCCTGGGTCGCCTGAGTACACGAAATATTATTTCTTGGAAACATTAAATCTTGCTGACAAAATTATCATACCCCATACTAGTTACATTAATTTTATCCCTGAAAACTTTAGATCTGAAGTTGGAATTATTGCAAATGGTGTAGACTATGAATTATTTCAAAAATCAGTAATAACACCACAAACTTTAAAGAAAATTAAAAAACCAATCATCATGTACATTGGTGCTATTTCAGAATGGTTTAACTTTCAATTAATCAAAGCCACAGCAAAAAAGACAGGATACAATTTTTTATTGGTGGGACCAATAAGTACAGGTGTTGAAGTTAAAATGTCATTATTAAAATCTATTGAAAATATATTTCATGTTCCTTCCATACCGCACATGGAGATACCAAATTATCTTTCAAAAGCAGATGTGTGTATAATACCTTTTATCAAAAACAAACTAACTGAATCAGTTCTACCAAATAAATTGTTTGAATACGCTGCTGCAGGTAAAACCTGTGTTATGACTAATTTCAACCCTAGTTTGAGTGAATTCTCTGAATATGTATCCATTGCATCCGATACAGATAAATTTATTGTTGAGATAGTCAATCAAGTTAATAAACCACGATCTTCAGATTTTATGAAAGAACTAGCGAAAAACTATGATTGGAGAATACTGAGTACCACTTACTATGAATTTATTAATTCAATTTTAAAAAAGAATATATTATGAGCATTCGTCCAGAAAAGCGGGTTTGGGATAAAACATGGGGCCAAGATTCAAAAAAAGTCCAAATTTCTCATACAGATAAAATGATATTCAATTATCTAATTAAGGAGATCAATCCGAAGGACAGTGATATTATTGAAATGGGTTGTGGTCGAGGTGTTTTAAGCTACATGATAAGTAAATACAATCCCAATACAATCACTTTAATGGATTTTTCTAAGGAAGCTTTAGAACGTGCAAAAAATCTTTTTCAAGATATTCAAAATGTTCATTATATGGATGGGGACTTACTTAATATCAAAACGGATAAAAAATACGATATTGTCTTTTCATCAGGAGTCGTAGAACACTTTTCAAGCAAATTAAGGAAAAAGGCAATAGAAAATCATTTTGAAGTATCTAGGGATAAAGTTGCCATTATTGTGCCTGCAAAACCTCACTATAACACAATTAGACATAAGAAAATTCGAACAATTCAATCATTTGGATGGCAGGAAGCATTTTCCAAAAGTGAATTGAATGAATATTGTAAACAACACAAAGATTTTCATGTGATTATAAGTAAACGTTTTTTTTCTATGTATGGAATAACACTTTTTGAACTATTAAGTATTGATAGTGAAAACACCATAATTGATATCTATAATAAAGTGATCAAAATAATAAATAAAATATTTTTCAAATTACAAATTTATAGAATAATCAATTTTCTATTGAAACCTATAGAAGACAAGTTTGGTGGTCTATTATTGGTTATTGCTGAAAAAAGAATAATCCCACCAAATGATTAATATAATTCTCTGATTTCTTCAAATACATAGGATATACCTAAAAGGTTACAAAGTTATATAATTAAAAAACATTTTTTAAGAAATAAAGTGATACTAAAAGAAAATAATTATCTATCATCACTTAATGAATTAACGTCTACTAATTCATAAATCTGAATTTTATCGAGAAATAATCGCATCAAAGGACGTATGCCGCTTGTGTAAAATAAAAATGGGTGAACCCTAAAATATCCGTGCCGCAAAATCTTAAATCCAGCAGATTCAAACAATGCATAAATTGATCTTTTGGACATTTCATGGAAGTGTTTTTTTGCCCATAAGAAACTCGGTTTTGCCAGTGGCGTGGATAGAATAAGACAACCATTTTTATTTAAAACATTATTTATCTGCTCAAGATTAAATAAAGGGTTAAATAAATGTTCTAATACTTCAAATGATGTAACCAGGTCATAATTACCTTTCAATTCTATTTTATCAAGATCCCCTTGAGTGTTATCAAATTTGACACCATATTTATCTTCCATCATTTCGGTCAAACCGGTACGATCACCAATATCTAATGCACTTTTAATATTTTTCCCACTACCCATAAACTCTAATGTTTTATCCCACCTTATTTTGGTAGCTGGTTTATTAGCGTATTCTTTATCAATTTTATTTTTAAAATAATCTGTCATTTATCTAGATAGTAAATCAAATATTATTTAATTACAGTAATTTAAACTTAATCTAAATTCTAAATGTATTACCACACTCATAACTATAATTAATAATGAATATTATGAAAGACCTTTTTATCCACCTACACATACCGAAAACTGGTGGGACAACTTTAAGGGATATAATTCAACGCCAATATCGATCAGAAAAAATATTAATGATTCCAAAATTAGAGGAATCTGAAAATATACTTAAAGAAGTCTCAACTTCACAGATAAACCAATTAAAATTAATTCAAGGTCATTTAAAATATGGATTACATAATCATTTTCATAGAAGGGCAAAATATTTTGCTATAATTCGGGATCCAATAAGCCGTGTTCTTTCAACATACTATTATGTTTTAAATCAGAAAAATAACCCACAGAATCTAAGCACTTCTAATAACCAAATGACCATATATGACTTCGTTCAAAGTGGCGTAAATCCATTTCTAATTAATGGACAAACTCAATTAATATCTGGTAAAACAGGTGAAATTGATAATCCTATAATTGAATCTGAAGAACTTTTTTCTTTGGCTAAAGAAAATATAGAAAATGATTTTTTGTTTCTTGGAATAACTGAAATGTTTGATGAAACTATTTTGATTTTAAAAAATATGCTAGGATGGCATATGCCGTATTATTCAATCGCAAATCGCACAAAGAAAAAACCTAATTATGACGCAGTTAATCCAACTATAATATCTTTCATAAAGGAGCATAATCAGCTTGATATAAAATTATATAATATTACAAAAACTTCTCTATTAAATAGAATTGCGGAAGAAAATGATATTTTTCAAAATAGAATTAATAAGTTTAAAAAAATTAACAGATTATTAAATCCTTTGTTTAGTTACAGTAGAGCAATAAGACTTATACGTAAATATTTTTAATTAAATGAAAGGTCCTATCCTCTTCACTGGCTACAGTTACTCTCAATGATTATGGAATATATAATTACTATATTTTCCTAAACAAAACTGTTCCCCAAACGTCCGGTATTTCGACAATTAATTCAGGTTTATCCTGCATAAACTTGTTAACTGCCCTTGAAACTGCATAATTCGATTCTGGACTATTATAATCATGGACAAATAAGTATCCACCTCTTGATATCTTAGGATAAAAAAAGTTTAATCCCTCTAATGTTGGTTTGTATAGATCCATATCAATCAAAACAAAACAGAACTTTTCATGTTCCAACCCTTTGGCTGATTCAGGGAAATAACCAACGCGGAATTCAATGTTTCTGATATCACTAATATTATTTTTCACATATTCAAGACTTGTATTATTGAAACGATAATCTTTATCCACTTCTAAATCCTTTTCTGGAAATCCCTCAAATGTATCGAAAAGGATAATTTTTTTATTAGAGCACAATCTTTTTAGGAATTTACTTGTTTCACCACGGTAAACTCCTAACTCTGCGATAGATCCAAATATTTTCTCCTTTTCAATCCTATGCAATGCTAACGCAATGGCCTCATAGCGAATCGGATCTAATCTTGAAATTACATAATTATGCTTCTTTTTTCCGTATGGTGGATACTTTATAAACAACCGTTTTCGCCAAAAGAATAAACGATATATATACCGAATTACATTATCTAAACCAAGTTTAAATAGAATTGTCTTAAGCTTCTCTTTCATTTAATATTAATGAAAATAGGTTGTTGAGTTATCGTCCAACCTTAAATATCAACTTTAGCAATACTATAATCAACTGAATAGGCAATAATACTATCAAGGTTAGCCATTGAACTAGATTAGCATGTTTTTTAATAAGAAGAAATATGCCTCTTGCTTTACGAACCATCTTACCGAACGAAAACGCGCCGCCGAGGGATGCGGATACTTTATGCCATATTTTTGAATCAGGCACAAACCAAACCTGTTTACCTGCTGCTCTTATCCACAAGGAAAGGTCCACATCCTCCGAATACATGGGAAAGATTTCATCAAACCCGCCAAACTCTTTAAATTCCTCATAACGCATGCAAAAACAACAGCCAGTCGCATATTTTGTTTTATGTGTTTTACTGTAGGCTGGACCATCATATTGACGAATCCCCAAGTGATATATCGATCCTGTCCATAAATTAACAATACCGCCGGCGTACCATATCAATTTCGGATCATTTTCGTAATATATTTTTGGCACAGTCTGACTAGCCTTCTTGTGGGTCAATAACTGTTTCACCAAAGGTCCAATAAAGTTTTCATCAACAATTGTATCATTGTTCAGAAAAATTACAAATTCGGGCGGATCAGGTTTAAGCGATGCGAATCCGCGGTTATTTCCGCCGGCATATCCCAAGTTTTTTTCTAGAACTAAAATGGAAACTTCTGGAAATTTTTCCTTTAACAGTTCTACTGATCCATCGGTTGAATCATTATCAACTACCAAAATGTTAAAATTTGAATAATTTACCTGCTTTAGTGATTCTAGACATTCAATCGTTAGGTCCTTACCATTCCAATTAAGTACAATAACAGTTACAGATGGTTTTTCCATTAACTGATGATATTTTCAAGTTGATGAATGAATTCGTTCCAGGTAAAACGCTGTTTGTAGGATTCAATCTGGTCAGCAAAGTCTACTCTTTCATAATCATTATAAAATTGCAGAATCCCATTAGCAATACTTCCGGCGTCAGGTTGCACGACATAACCAGTTTTACCATCGTTTACGATTTCACTTAATCCCCCCACATCGGTGACAACGACAGGTTTATTGAAATGATAGGCTATCGGAACAACACCACTTTGGGTTGCCGATTTATATGGTAGAACTACAACATCGGCTGCAGAAAAATAAAGATTCACCTTATCATTAGGGACAAATTCCATCCGTAAATCAAATACATCGCTAACACCATTTTCCTTGACAAGGTCAGAATATGGTTCTGGATTTTCATAGCAATCCCCGATAGCTAATATTTTATAATTATCCAATTTTTGAATAAGTAGTTTCGCTGCATTAATTAATAGATCCAATCCTTTATAGGGTCGTATAAGCCCAAAATAGAGCAATACTTTCTGTTCCCTGATCCCCAGGGAAATTTTCGCTGTATCCTTCTGAATACTTGCACCAAATATGTCGTATAAAGGATGTGGTGTGTACAAATAGTCGGCCCCTGGATAAAGAGAAAGTAGATCTGCTTCAACGGATCTAGACATAACGATAAAATAATCGATATTATTAAAAAAGTATTTTGTAAGCAGTTTATCAAGTGGACGGCCTTCGTGCGGAATAATATTATCACATATGACCAATGCTTTTGTATTGAGATTCCTCTTTACCTTTTTAATGATAGTGCCGAAGGATGGCGCAAAAAAAGGCATCCAGTATTTAAAAATAATAAGGTCAGGGTTTATTTCAATGATTCTATTCGCTGTTCCCTGCCATGTTAGTGGATTAACCGAGCTTAGAATTCTGTCTGCTTCAAATTCTGTTGAAGATTCTGATTCAATGTATTGTGATTTACCGGGAAATAATATATTAGGGTATTGTGTTGTGAAATTAATTGCAATTACTTCATGATTATTTGATAACCTTTCTGCGAGAGTTTCGTAAAAATTAGCTATACCACCACGAAACGGTGGGAATACACCAACTATTACAATTTTCACAGTGGTAGGATCATTTTGATTTCTGCTAATACTTTTTCAGCAGATATTTCTTCTATACAAGATCTTCCATTAATGCATTCAGGTAAGTAATAACAATCACAGTTCTTATCCGGTCCAACAATTTTAGAAGGGGCAAAAAAATGAAATTCATTCGGATTAAAAATGTTATTCAACAGAACAATTGGTTTACGTAAACCAATTGCCACATGCATTGCCATTGTTACTGTTGACACTACAGCATTGCATTTTTCCACCAAAGAAATGAATTGTTTAAATGAGAAAAAGCCCATGTATTCTGCGCCCGATTCACCGGATAGTTTTTTATTTTGTTCATCTTCATTCTCGCCGCCTAAGAGCAATACAGTATAACCCTCTTTTTGAAGTAGGTTGATTAGTGTAAGCCATGAATTATTTGGCCATTTACGTGATGTCCACCGACCACCACATCCTGTGTTCAAACCAATTACTTTCCCATCAACATTTTTTAATTCAATGTTGAATTCATTTGGTTCATATTTGGGCAACAAATACTCTTCATCTTTATATTCCCAACAGCATAATTCAAATATTTCTTCCAAATAATGTTTAGTGTTTGACTTACTGTAACTATCAGATATACCGGTTAAAAATTTATGATTAGCATTCTCATTTAAGGGGGCAGGCATACCTTTGGTCAACCCAAAACCATATTTATTTTGAATATTTAATTGGTTCATCAGTGCACATGCTTCTGGTTCCTTATCAAGATTTATTGCCATTATGAAATCTAAGGAACGTAACCAGACCAGATCTTCATTTCGAAAACCCATAGGTTGATCAACACTTTCTGGTAACACTTCTGGGAAATACGTTAACCAAAATATTTTCCCATTAGGATATTCATTTTTTAATCGGGTAATAATAGGTGTCGTACGTATAACATCACCCATAGCACCCAATTTAATGATCAGAATATTTTGATCAATCGAATCTAAATATTCACAATTAGAATTGCACTCAACACCATGATCTTTATGTGGTATACACGGCATGGTACCTTTGAAATATCTACAATCGTAGCGTACATCCATTACTAATTATTTTTCTCGGAAATTGTAATAATTATTTGATTAGTTGTTGTACTCTATTATCATTTTTTTGGTTGGTGCGGGTATGCATCTCTCCAAGAAGACCAATAGAGAAAAATTGTATACCAATTACGATGATCATTACACCAAAAACCAAAAGGGCCATGTGCTTTTGAAACGGTTCGCCTAACCCATATTTAAGGTAAACAACATAAATTTCAATGATAAGACCAATTAGGAAACTCAACAATCCAAAAAATCCAAAAAGGTGTAAAGGCCTTTGGTCAAAACGATCAATAAAGAGTATGGATACGAGATCAAAAAAACCATGTAATAGACGTGATCCACCATATTTTGTGATACCAAATTTTCTTGGGCGATGATTCACCTCAATTTCATCTACTTTGAAATTTTTTTGTCCCGCCAATGCGGGTATATAACGATGACGACCACCGTAGATTTCAACAGCCTTTACAACAGCTCGTCTGTAAATTTTTAATCCGCAATTAAAATCATGTATTTTCACTCCAGTCATTAGACGGGTGACCAAATTAAAGAATTTGGAGGGCCAACGCTTGGTCCAAGGATCAAGTCTTACTCTTTTCCAACCCGATATTAAGTCGTATCCTTCATCCAGTTTTTCAACTAAATTTTTTATTTCCGATGGATCATCTTGCAGATCAGCATCCATGGTTACAATGTAATCTCCGGTAGCATGGTTGAAGCCTTCAG
>CAJWGZ010000008.1 GCA_913041075.1 uncultured Fidelibacterota bacterium
TTAAATCACCTACGCTCCAAGATTTAAAACTGGAAAGACGTGGTGGTATATTTACGAGGAGGGCCAATTTCTAGTTTTATTATCCTCAAAAACCAGTGCAAATTTGAACAGCCTGTTTGCCTAAATTATGTATTGTCCATCCTGTAAAGCTGAATTCATAGATAGTATTACTATCTGCAGTGATTGCAATATTACGCTGGTTGAAAATATGGCACTTAACGAACCTCTAGAAAATATTAATTGGGTCAAGGTAAAAGAAGTGCCTGGAAAAGTTTTTGGTGAGATGATGGGCGAAGTATTAGACTCAGCAGAAATACCCTATTTCCTGAAATCTGATTGGTCAGCCTCCGCATATAATATTGCGGCAGCTGGATTATCCGGTAGCTATGTGCAAGTATATGTACCGGAAAACTTTTGTGATAAGGCTAATAACTTATTGACTGGATTAATGGACTAAATATGGAATTTCGTTCAATAAAAGGGACCTATGATATCTTGCCAAATGATGCAGATAGCTGGCAACGCGTTGAAACATGTGTCCGGGAGTTCATAACTCGGGCTGGGTATAGTGAAATTCGAACACCAGCATTTGAAAAAACTGAGTTGTTTACACGGAGTGTCGGTGAAGATAGTGATGTTGTATCAAAAGAAATGTACAGCTGGACAGACCAAGGTGGAACAGACATTACTCTTAAACCAGAATATACAGCTTCTGTTATACGGTCTTATATTCAACACAATCTTGGCGCAAAATCGCCCTTAACAAAACTTTATTATTTGGATAATCTTTTTCGACGGGAAAGACCGCAAAAAGGCCGTTACCGCCAATTTCGGCAATATGGTATTGAAGCGATAGGTTCACCACATCCGGAACAGGATGCAGAAGTAATAACCATAGCATATGAACTGCTTGTTGAACTAGGCATCAAAGATATTACCTTGAAACTGAACAGTATTGGTTCATCAGAATGTCGAAATGAATACCGTCAAGCATTAAAGGATTTTCTCCAACCGCATCTTGATAAACTTTCTGAAACCAGCAGAAAGCGATTTGATTCAAATCCAATGCGTATATTGGATACAAAAATTGATTTTGAAATCGTATTGCTACAAGATGCCCCAACAATAACTAGCTTTTTAACACTAGATGATGCCAATCATTTCGACGAAGTGCAAATATATTTAGAGGCGCTGGACGTCCCCTTCACTTTGGATACGACACTGGTTCGGGGACTGGATTATTATAATCGTACAACATTTGAAATCATTTCCAGTAAACTGGGAGCACAAGATGCGCTTTGCGGGGGCGGCAGATATGATAAACTTGCTGAAACTCTAGGTGGAAAACAGACTCCAGCCGTTGGTTTTGCAGCTGGTTTGGAAAGGATACTGATCGCCATGGATGAAGTTGACACAGATCAGAAAATCCAAGCTGATAAAATTTATCTAATTGGACTTGGTGACGCTGTTAGGCCAACCATGCTGAAAATTCTTGGCGAAGCGCGAAAGGCTGGATTAATTATGGAATTTGATTCATTGCGACGCAGTATAAAATCTCAAATGCGTGAAGCCAATAAAATAGGTGCATCCCTTGCGATAATTATTGGGGATAAAGAATTGAAAGACAAATCCGTGCAGATTAAAGACTTAAAAAATGGTCAGCAAGAATCAATTCCGATTGATTCAATTATTTCATATATCAAGAGTTTGAATTAACCAATTCTTTCACCTACATTAATATATATAGTACCAAATATGATGAAAATACAGTTGTATAAAACATGAAAAATGTAAATTCGGCGTCGTTATGAGTCAAAAAGCTATTATCATAGTGGAATCTCCTTCCAAGGCGAAAACCATATCAAAATATCTCGGAGATGAATTTGAAGTCCTTGCCTGTGTCGGCCATGTAAAGGATTTGCCACGAGGTTCATTGGGGGTGGATGTAGACAATGACTTTACCATGGAATTGGTGGTGCTTGATGATAAAAAAGATTTCTTCAAAACATTAAGCACAAAAGCAAAAGATTCACCTGAAATTATTCTAGCCACAGATCCAGATCGCGAAGGAGAAGCTATTGCAGCGCATATAGCTTCCGAAGTCCCAGATGCAAAACTTTCACGAGTACAATTTACTGAGATTACCAATTCCGGGGTCAAAGGCGGAATGGAACACAGAATTGAAATTGATGAAAACCTTGTTTCGGCACAACGCACTCGTCGCGTAATTGACCGATTGGTCGGCTATAAAATATCGCCTGTATTATGGACTACACTGCAGAAAAATATGAGCTTTGTAAAGGAATCTCTTTCTGCCGGACGGGTACAATCTGCTGCATTAAAAATAATCATCGATAGAGAACGAAAACGATCCAAGTTTAAACAAGCAACATATTATGGGCTAACATCTGAGTTGATCACACTCGATCAGGAAACGTTCAGTGCGCGACTATATAACCTGGATTCCAAACGTATTGCCCGCGGTCGGGATTTTGATCAAGAGAGCGGAGAATTGACAAAGAACAATTTAATAGCCTTGAGTAAATCACAGGCCAAAGCACTTGTAGAAGAATTAAAATCGGGTCCCTGGGTTGTGTCAAAAGTTGAAGAAAAACCGAAAACTTCAAACCCACGGCCGCCATTTACTACAAGTACATTACAACAAGAAGCAGCACGAAAATTAAAATTCAATACCCGCAAAACCATGCGCACTGCCCAACGCCTTTATGAGGCAGGTTATATTACCTATATGCGCACTGATTCAACACACCTTTCCGGAGAAGCAATAAGCGCAGCTCGAGCAGAAATAAAAAAACGATTTGGGGATGACTTCTTGCCTGCCAAACCAAGACAATATAAAAGCAAAGTGAAGAATGCCCAAGAAGCACACGAAGCAATTAGACCCGCTGGGAGAAGTTTTAGGCCAATTGAACAGGGGGAAAATACTATTGGTAATGATGAAGCTAAACTATATGAGTTAATATGGAAACGTACAATAGCTTGCCAGATGCTATCCGCAAAATTGAAACAAACAACCGTTACTATAGAAAATCAGAATTCAGAATTCAGAGCAAATGGCCAAGTCATTTTATTTCCTGGCTATATGAAAGTATATGTTGAGGGCAAAGATGACCCCAAATCAACTGTTGCTAACAAAGAAAATGTGCTGCCGGAAATAAAGGAAAATGATCACCTGGGCTGTGATAACCTTACAATTGACGAATCAACAACAAAACCGCCCGCGAGATTCACTGAGGCCAGTCTAGTTAAAGAAATGGAAGCAAATGGTATTGGGCGACCCTCTACATACTCATCGATCATCAATAAAATTCAGCAGAAAGATTATGTACGAAATAACAAGGGATCCCTAACACCAACTTTTTTGGCAGTGGCAGTAACTCAATTACTTGAAAACCATTTTGAACCACTGGTGGATGTAAAATTCACTGCGCAGATGGAAGATGGTCTTGATGCTATTGCCCGAGGCGATATGAAATCCTTACCTTTTATGAAAGAATTCTATTTTGGAACAGAATCAGATCTAGGATTACTAAAAATGTTGGATGAAAAAATTGATATTCCTAAAGCCTGTACAATCCCGCTCAATGGTGATGTGGAAGAACCAATCATTGCCCGGGTAGGAAATTACGGACCATATATACAGCATGGAGATGTGCGCCGAAATATTCCCGATATTCTCGCACCTGGAGATATTACTATTGAGAAGGCAATGGAAATCCTGAAGGATAATCCAGAGAATGCTGATAAAGAACTTGGTTCCGATCCTGCAAGCGGTCAAACAATTGTTTTAAAGGTTGGTCCCTATGGTCCTTATGTTCAATTAGGTGATACAAAAACAAGAAAATCAGTTCCAAAAGGAATGGATGCGAATAGTGTAGATATTGAATACGCGCTGGCTTTGCTGGCATTACCAAGACATGTCGGAGATCACCCGGATTCTGGAGAACCCATCATGGCAGACTATGGTCGTTACGGACCATACCTCAAAATGGGAAAACAAAATGCTTCTCTAAAAGGTGCGGAAACTCCACTGGATGTAACGCTAGAAAAAGCAATCGAACTTCTAGCCAACCGAAATAAAAAAAGCTCTACTATACGTACGCTTGGAGAACACCCAAATAGTGGTGAAACACTAGTCGTCAAAGATGGCAGGTACGGGCCGTACATTTCCGATGGCAAGGTAAATGCATCATTGAATAAAACAGTTGACCCAGAAACTGTTACCTTAGAAGAAGCAACTGAATTAATTGACGAAAAGCGCGCCAAAGGTCCGATAAAAAAAAGACGGAAAAAACGTTGAGTATCAATAATCATTAATACCAATGGCTGAATCCTCAATCGAAAAAATTGTATCTCTCTGCAAACGGAGAGGTTTCATTTTCCAGAGCTCTGAAATTTATGGAGGCTTTGGCGCCGTTTATGACTATGGACCACTGGGGATCGAATTAAAGAATAATATATCGCAATTATGGTGGCGGGCGATGACACAAGTTCATGAAAACATTGTTGGCCTTGATAGTGGGATTTTAATGCATCCGAAAATTTGGGAGGCATCTGGTCACGTAGATGAATTCAATGATCCTTTAATTGATTGTAAGAAATGCAAGGGACGTTTTAGAGCGGATCAGCATGAAAACACCCCCTGCCCCGAAAAGCCATCCAAAATGGTCGGACAATGTGAAGGAGAATTAACCGCTCCGAGGGATTTCAACTTGATGTTCAAAACACAGATTGGACCAGTCGAAAGTGATGGAGATGTCGCTTATCTCCGTCCAGAAACAGCACAGGGTATTTATGTGAACTATTTACTTGTTCAAGGTGCAATGCGGCAAAAGCTACCCTTTGGAATCGCCCAAATTGGCAAAGCATTTCGAAACGAGATTGTTGCGCGAAACTTTATATTTCGTACGCGCGAATTTGAACAGATGGAAATGCAGTATTTTGTAAAACCAGGGACTGATGATGGTGAGTTGAATGAATGGAAAGAAAAACGCTATAATTTTTATATACAGGAATTAGGAATCAATGAAAGAAATCTACGATTTCATCAACACGGTACAAATGAATTAGCTCATTACGCAAAAGAGGCCTGGGATATTGAGTATGAATTCCCATTCGGCTGGGCTGAAGTTGAAGGAATTCATAATCGAACTGATTTTGATTTGCAACGTCACCAAGAGTTTTCTGGAAAAAACATGCAGTATTCAGATCAAGTCTCAAATGAAAAATATTTTCCATACATTATAGAAACATCCGCAGGTTTGAATCGCATGCTTCTGAGTGTCCTCAGTGATGCTTATTGGGAGGATACTGACAATAATCGTATTGTTATGAAACTTCATCCAAAATTGGCCCCTGTAAAAGCAGTTGTATGTCCCTTGGTAAAAAAAGATGGCTTGCCTGAACTGGCACGTAAAATAGTTGATGATTTAAAAATACATTATAAAGTGTTGTATGATCAGCAAGGATCTATCGGAAAACGATACTATCGGCAGGATGAAGCTGGCACCCCCTTCTGTATAACTATAGATCATCAATCTAATGAAGATAATACTGTAACTATTCGACATAGAAACGATCAGCTACAGGAACGTGTTTCTATTGAAAACTTAGTAACTGAATTACAAAATAAAATGGATGATTACTCATGAGTAATCACCTTTCTTTGCGATCTGGTAATCCAGTACTAAAAGCAAATACGTTTATTCAACGACAAACAACAATTGATACTGGAACGATGACTATTACAGGCACTGTTAATAAAACAGCGCTAGGTCTATTATTATTAATGACAACCGCAATTTTTACATGGAATATGGCCCCAACCGATCCACGGATGAGTGCTCTAATGATGGTTGGGATTTTTGGTGGATTAATCGCTGCAATAATAACTGTTTTTAAACGCCATTTGGCGCCTTATACCACACCAATATATGCACTATTAGAAGGACTAGCTCTTGGGGGAATATCAAGATTTTTTGAAACACTTTATCCCGGGATTGTTAATCAGGCAGTATTTCTTACTTTTGGAACGCTGGCGGCATTATTGTTTGCTTACCAATCAGGGCTTATTAAACCGACTGAAAATTTTAAACTGGGTATCGTCGCAGCCACCGGCGGTATTTTCTTTGTCTATATAATTAGTTTTATTCTAGGATTATTTGGAGTACAGGTTCCGTTAATTCACAGCAATTCTAATTTCGGAATTTTGTTTTCCTTTGGGGTGGTAGTTATTGCTGCGTTAAACCTAGTTCTTGATTTTGATTTCATTGAAGAAGGGGCAGAAATTGGTGCCCCTAAATATATGGAATGGTTTGGCGCCTTTGGCCTACTGGTTACGCTCGTCTGGCTCTATCTTGAAATACTGCATCTACTAGCCAAATTACAGTCTCGTCGCTAGTGACAAGCATTTAGTTAAGTAATTCAGCTATTTTATCCCGCAGTTCTTCACCACGTAAGTTTTTGGCAACAATCGTACCATTCTCATTTAGGATAACACTATGAGGTATCGCATTAACAGCGTAAAGTTTTCCAGCTGCACTGTTCCAGCCCTGTAAATCCGATACATGAGACCAAGTGAGACTATCTTTCTCAATTGCCTTTATCCAATTATTTTTATCAGTATCTAATGAAACACCAATAATATCAAACCCTTTACTATTATAGTCATTATAAACTGCAACTATATTGGGGTTTTCTCTTCTGCACGGTCCACACCAAGATGCCCAAAAATCAATAAGTAAATAATTCTCACCAATAAGAGATGAAAGTGCGATTGGATTCCCAGTTGTATCATTCAAAGTAAAATCAGTAAAGGAAGAACCAATTGAAACTTTATATAGATTCCTTATTCGATCCAGCAATAACTCAACATATTTTGTTTGTTTGATCGAATTATCAAAATTAGATGTTATCGTGTCAAGCTCAGCTAATTCAAGATAATAATTATTCGTCATAATTAAATATGCGGAAACAATACTTTTATTATTCGCGTATGCATAATCTATTGTCCGCGCCAATCTTTCGTCGTCCTTCGTATCAATTAGTTCACTAAGTTCTTCAAGTCTCACTTGATCATCATTTTTCGCAGCCTCTCTATACTGATTATATAATGTATCAAGTTGTTCAGTTATTAATGATATGCTTTCATTAAAAGAATCCAATTCTGCCTGGGATTTTGAGCCGTTTGTAATGCCTTTGTTTATACTATCTGCATGAGCAGTAAACGTGATTTTACCAGCTTCTATAAATATGTTAGTTAAATTTTGTCCAGATCTGAGATAAAACATTTCTGGATCTTTAATTTGACCATTCAATACTATTTCTCCTGTGACTACAGAACTTGAATCAATATTTACCCATTTTCCTGCATCTCTTTTTGACAGATAAATCTTTTGTTCCAATTCACCGGTAATATTGAGGTTAAGAGAAAAATTATTTTTGGATATAGGATCACTGCAACCCAATATTATTATTACTAATAGAAATATATCCGTTCTTTTCATCTTACTAATTTTATTATAACTTGCTTTAATCCAAATAGTTTGTCTGAAAATCAATAATATTAACTGTAATAAAACAATTGAAAATTAAATTACAAAACTTTTACTCAAACCTAAACGAACTAAATAACTGATATGAAAAAAATATTGATTTGGTATATCTTGTTGGTTGGGTATATCAATGGGGCCGGGCCGGATCCCATGTTTGGCGAAAATGGGATGGTTGTTTCCACCAGCCGTCAAGCTTCAATAGCTGGAATTGAAATTTTAAAAAAGGGCGGCAATGCCGTCGATGCTGCTTGTGCTACGGGTTTTGTCTTGGCAGTCACATCATCATCAAATGGAAATGTCGGTGGTGGTGGATTTATGGTGGTCCATAAGGCAGATAGTACAATCTTTACATTAGATTATAGAGAAATAGCGCCAGCTGCAGCCCATCAGGACATGTTCCTTGATTCCAATAGCGAGGTTATAGATAATATGTCCTTACGAACAAGAGCAGCGTCCGGTGTCCCAGGGAGTGTTGATGGATTATTAAAAGCATGGAAAGATCATGGCTCAGGCAATATATCGCGTCGGGAATTACTCGCGTCTGCCATTGCACTAGCTGAAAGAGGATTTGAATTAAGCCATTATGAAGCAAAGCGCTTTAACGATAACAAAGATTTGTTTCTAAAGAATAAAGCTGCTGCTAAGATATTTATCCGTGAAGATAGAAAACCCTGGAAAGCAGGAGATCGATTTATTCAAAAAGACTTAGCCAGAACTTTAAAACGCATTGCCCGGGAAGGACGAGATGGATTTTATACTGGGAAAACAGCTGATCTTATCATAGCGGAAATGAATAGGGGGATTGGCTTGATCACCCATGAAGATTTACTAAAATATGAATCTAAATATCGTGATCCTATGATTGGTTCCTTTAAAGGATACGATATTATTTCCATGGGTTTACCAAGCTCTGGAGGAACTATTTTAATCGAAATGCTCAATATGCTTGAAAATTTTTCTTTAGCAGAACTTGGCTGGAATTCATCTGATTATATCCACCTGTTGACTGAAGTTGAACGCAGGGCTTATGCTGATCGAGCCGAACACCTGGGTGATATTGACTTTTGGACGCCACCTTTATTAATGCTAACAAGCAAAAAATATGCAAAAGATCGCATGAATGATTTCTATGCAGATAAGGCAACATCAAGTACGGTTGTTTTTGCTGGAGATCCGAGTGGTTATGAAAGCCCCGAAACAACCCATTATTCTGTTATCGATAAGTACGGCAATGCGGTAAGTGTAACTACTACTATAAACTTAGGATATGGTGGAGGTTTTCTTGTAGAGGGTGCTGGATTTTTCCTGAATAATGAAATGGATGATTTTTCCGTTAAGCCTTGGGTGCCTAATGCTTTCGGATTAGTAGGGAATGCTGCCAATGCTATCCAGCCCGGGAAACGTCCCTTAAGCTCGATGACACCTACAATTGTATTAAAGAATAAAGAACCATTTATCATACTTGGCTCACCTGGCGGTTCAAGAATTATAACAGCTGTATTACAAACAATATTAAACGTAACTGTTCATAATATGAATATACAAGAAGCTGTATCAGCGCCAAGGGTACATTCACAATGGCTGCCTGATGTAATTATGGCTGAATCATACAGTATAATCAAAGATGTAGAAACATCGCTAATAAATAAAGGTCATGAAATTTTACCTTATAAAAACATTGGTGATGTAAATGCAATTTTAATAAATGAAGACGGTTATTTTGGCGGAACTGATATAAGAGGAGAAAATACTGCTATTGGCTATTAATTAGCTGATCTTCAATGAGCTGAACAAAAATTGAAGACCCTACCAAAAGCGCATTTTCATCAATATCAAAGTGGGAACAATGATGAGGGACTGTAAGAATTTCTCGATCAATTGGCGCTGAACCAACAAAGAAAAAACAACCGGGAATTTTTTGGGCATAATAACTGAAATCCTCTCCGCCCATTGATAAATACGGAAAACCACAGCCAGCACCGACTACTTTTTTCGCAGAGATCTTCAGTTTTTCATAGGCTGTTTCATTATTGATAGTTGGTGGATATCCATCCATGTAGGTGAATTCAATATCTGCACCAAAGGTGCGGCCAATACCATTAATGATTTCTTCCATCCTACTTTTAATCATTTGCCGATTATCTTCTGTATAGGCTCTGGCAGTCCCCTTTAACACAACTTCATCAGCAATTACATTGAAATTATGGCCACCATTTATTTGACCTACGGTAACAACAGTACTTTCCAGAGGATTTGTATTTCGACTAACTATAGTTTGTAATGCTGTCACCAAATGGGCGGAAACTAAAACGGCATCAACTGTACCCTGGGGTGTGGCACCATGACCACCAACTCCTTTAATGGTTATTGCGAATTCATCGGCAGCTGCCATTGTTGGTCCATCCTTAATCCCAACTTCGCCATATTTTTGGTAATTCCATAAATGGATACCATATATCTCATCAACCGTATCCAAACAGCCGTCCTCAATCATATAGCGAGCACCACCTCCGCCCTCCTCAGCAGGCTGAAAGATAAAGCGGATATTCCCTTTTAAATGTTCTTGAAATTGTTTTAGGACTGTTGCAGCACCGAGCAGCATAGCTGTATGTCCGTCATGCCCACAGGCATGCATAATTCCATCATTCACAGAGCGGTAAGGAATGTCTCCAGTTTCCTGAATCGGTAAGGCGTCCATGTCTGCGCGCAAACCTATTGTCGGGCCACCTTTATTGCCTTTCAAATCTCCTATTACTCCTGTCTTACCTATACCGGTTGCTACATCAAAACCAAGGTCTTTTAGGTGTTCAGCCACCAAGCCAGATGTGCGGTGTTCATCAAATCCAAGTTCAGGATATTTATGAATATCCCTGCGGATAGCAATTATATCATCTGCTATTGCTGTGACTTCTGCTCTTATCTTTACGGCCATCTTATAATACCATGCCCTTAATAATTTCGGTCAAAAGATTGGTAAAATCATCTTTAACTTGGACGGATACTTTTATAACGTCATCGTGGGAAAGTGGTTTATCAATTATCCCAGCAGCGTAATTGGTAATTGTGGAAATACCTAGGACCTTCATCCCTAATTCAGTTGCTGCTTGGATCTCCGGAACCGTACTCATACCTACCGCATCTCCCCCAAGAGAACGTATATATGATACTTCCGCTGGTGTTTCGTATGATGGACCCAATGTCCAACAATAAGTTCCTTTCGTAATGGACAAATCAATTTTATTTGCAGATTTAATAGCCAGTTTGATATATGCCGGATCATGAAATGGTGTACCTAAATATTCCTCCGGTTCAGTTACGCTGGTGCGGAAGGTGCAATCCATATGACTATCAATGATTATTAGACTTCCTGGTCGTAGATCTGGTTTTAAGGATCCTGCTGCGTTGGTAATTATTAAAGATTTGATACCCAGCGAATGAAATAATTGAACAGGTAACGTTATCGTTTGTATATCATAACCTTCATAAAAATGGAACCGCCCTTTTGCGGCTAGTAAAGGAATATTATCTAATGATCCGATAGCCAATTCACCAGCGTGGCCCCGGACCGTTGATTCTGGATAGTCAGGTATATCTTTGTATGGTATTGAAATAATATCATCCATCCGGTCACAAAATCCACCCATTCCGGATCCGAGTACAACAGCAATACTCGCTCGAATCTCAGTCCGGTCAATAATGAATTGTTTCATTGCTGATATATTATATCTCAATTACAACTTTCCTGATCCAGTACAGCGAGCTGTCCGCAACCACCACTAATATCCGTGCCCTTACTCCAGCGAATGGTTACCGTAAAATTTGCCCGTTCAAGTCGATTTACAAATCGTTCGATTTTTTCTTCACTTGAACGGTGGAAAGGTCCATCAATTTCATTATAAGGAATCAAATTCAGCTTACATGGCAAATTTCCAATCAGATCCATTAGTCTATCTGCATCTACAATATCATCATTTACACCGGCCAACAATACATATTCCAGTGTAATCAATTTTTTGGATATATAATAATAATCCCAGGCAGATTGAATTAAACCATTCATTGAATGTGTTTTTGAAATAGGCATAATCTTCAGGCGTTGATCCTGACTACTGCCATTCAGGCTGATTGCCAGTTTATACTTATGACCTTCTTTGGTGTACCGCATGATTTTTGGTATAATACCGACTGTGGATATGGTAATTCTTTTTGCGCTCAGATTTATACCTTCTTTGTGATTAAGCAAGTCAGCTGCATTTATAACCTGCTGATAATTTAAAAATGGTTCGCCCATACCCATAAATACCACATTAGTGATTCGTTTATTAATAGAATTCAGTATCAGCAAATATTGATCAACTATTTCTCCCGCAGTGAGGTTTTTTATGAACCCCATTTTTGCTGTTGCGCAGAATTTACAATCTACGGCACAGCCCACCTGAGTACTGACACATAAAGTGACTCGTTTCCCCTCTTCCATGATAACTGATTCGATTTTTTCTCCATAAGGTAGCTGGAGTAAAAATTTCTGAGTTGGCTCTAAATCCGAGCCTGTTTTTTTTATAAGTGTCAAAGGATGCAAAACATATTCATCGGCAAGTAAATCACGAAATGAAGATGGCAGGGTATTCATCGCATTAATGGAATCGACCTGTTGTTTATACACCCAATGGAACAATTGTTTTCCTCGAAATGGTAATTCGTCATGCATAGCCGCAAGGGTCTCCATTTCGGAAATATCCATTCCAACTAGTTGAACTTCTTGGGCTACTCGCGCGTTAGACATGCAACAGAATTTCTAGTGCCTGTAAAGACAGAACAAGACAATAACATTGTTTCCTGAGAGGGCGCCATTTAATTTTGACCCCTTCTGAATCATAAGCAAAATAATAGATGGAAATTACATGAATAAAATGACAGATATTAAATTGGTGAAACGGCTTACAGAATCCCGTGATCAATTCAATATGGAAATATCAAAACGTATTGTAGGACAGCAAGAGATAATAGATCACATTCTTATCGCCTTACTTTGTCGGGGACACACCCTTTTAGTTGGTGTCCCGGGATTGGCAAAAACTTTATTGATAAAATCAATTGCTGAACTATTAGACCTGAATTTCAGCCGTATTCAATTTACGCCCGACCTGATGCCAAGTGATATTACAGGAACAGAAATAATCGAAGAAGACCACAATACTGGAAAAAGGGAATTTCGATTTTTTAAGGGGCCTGTTTTCGGAAACATAATACTGGCTGATGAAATTAACCGTACTCCACCAAAAACACAGGCTGCATTATTAGAAGCGATGCAGGAGCATAATGTTACCACAGCTGGTCAAACCTATATACTTGAAGAACCATTTTTTGTTCTAGCAACACAAAATCCCATTGAGCAGGAAGGTACTTACCCATTGCCTGAGGCACAGTTGGACCGCTTCATGTTTAATATAAAGATTGACTACCCTGACCACGAAGAAGAGGTAGCAATTGTCAAATCTACCACCAGTGGAATAGACAATGAATTAAATATCATAATCGACCGGGGAGATCTGCTACTTTATCAAGACCTTGTGCGCAGGGTACCTATTGCAGATAATGTTATTGAATTCGCTGTTGACCTGGTATCCAAAACCCGTCCGCAATCAGATAAGGCGTTCGCTGCGGTCAGCGGTTGGATCGAATGGGGTGCGGGACCCAGGGCATCCCAATACCTGGTACTAGGTGCAAAAGCAAAAGCTGTGTTAGATGGCCGGCCTGCACCTGAAATAGATGATATAAAAGCAATGGCTCGACCTGTACTACGCCATCGTTTAATTACCAACTTTAATGCGGAGGCAGAAGGGTTAAGCACTGATGATATTCTTTCCATCTTATTGGAAGATGACGCTAAGTAAATTTTATGGAATCAATTGATAAACGAAAATACCTTCAGCCAGAAATGGTAGCGCGGCTGAGTAATATGTCTCTGCGGGCACGATTAGTGGTTGAAGGATATATAATAGGCCAGCATAAAAGCCCCTTCCATGGTTTTAGTGTGGAATTTGCTGAACACCGTACGTACGGTCCTGGTGATGAAATACGCCATGTTGATTGGAAATTATTTGCGAAAACAGATCGGTATTATGTAAAACAATATGAAGAAGAAACAAATTTGCGTTCATACATTATATTGGATACCAGTCGATCAATGGAATACAATAGTGGTATTGTATCCAAGTTGGAATACGGAAACTATCTTGCTGCAGCCTTATCTTACTTGATGATTAATCAACAAGATGGGGTCGGACTTGTTCTCTTTGATAACAAAATACAAAAATTTCTCCCCCCGCGGTCAAAACCCAGCCAAATCAATGCAATCTTGGCTCATTTAGATAACGTAGGTCCTGGTGAGGATACAAACGTAGGTATCGTATTACATGAGATGGCTGAGCGGATCAAGAAACGTGGCCTGGTGATCCTTATATCAGATTTATTGGATGAGCCTGATACAATTATTAGTGGTTTAAAACATTTCAGACACAATAAACAAGAAATGATCGTATTTCACATCATAGATAGAAAAGAACTGGAATTTGATTTTAATGATCGTACCCGGTTCAAGGATATGGAAACGGGGGAACTGATAACTACTGAACCGTGGCAGATACGAAAAGTTTACCAAAAAGCTGTTCAAGCATACCAAGACACGTTCCGTTTACGGTGCCGTGAACAAAAAATCGATTATGTGCCCCTATTTACAGACCAAAACTTGGATCTTGCTTTAAATGAATATTTGAAGAAGCGTAAACGCTTGGGCTAATAAAAACCCCCATTAACGGGGGTTTTTTTATTTAATTTATTAGAAACTCTTTACTATCCACCCAATCGTTTAGCTTTTTCTAAATAGCGTAACGATTCATCAGGCTCCCCTTGTTGCAGCAATACGCGCGACATACCCCGATAATGAACAGGATTATCCGGATCAACTGCAATCAATTCCCGATAGAATTTTTCTGCTTTACGCCATTTTTCTGCATTTTCAAATACCTGTGCCATACCCATCACTGCTTCAATATCATCAGGGTTTTCATCAAGAGCATTCATAAAATTGTATTCAGCCTCTTCCAAATTATCTGCCTTGGTATATAGAATACCCAGGTTGAAATACAGATCCGCTTTTACTTCACGGTCCATTTCTTTATCAATTGCAACTTCATAAGTCTGGATCGATTTTTCCAACCGTTCTGTATAACGAGAGGAATCAAGTAAGGCCAAGTCATAGTAAATTTGAGCAAGGTTCCTAATAGATTGCGTATTGCTTGGTTCCAGTTCAACCGCTTTTTGTATATAAGGTAATGCTGTCTCGAATTCTTGTTTTTGCATAAATATCCGACCGGCCGTCAAATTTGCTTTGGTATCATTGGGGGATAGTTTTACTGCTTTTAAGATATAATTCTCTGATTTATCAGTATTACCCGCATTGTGATTACAAGTAGATAGCATTATGTATGATTGTGCCTCATCCGGTTTTATTCTGGCTGAAACCTCGTAGGTGGCAATAGCCTTTTTCAGAGCTGCATCTTTCTCATCCATTGGTGCAGCAATATATTCATTGTACTCCTCACCGCCCCTGTTATACATCTCTACCCAGAATTCTGTTCGGGCCATAGTAACAAATTCCTTGACTGTTTTTCCTTGGCCTAATATTGTTTTATTTGGGTCAATGGCCAAGGCCTTATCAAAAGACTGGTTCATCTTTTCCCAATCTTTTTCCTGTAAAGCATAGATATGATACCCAAGTTGGTAAGGTATCTCTGGATTCTCAGGCTCTACTTCAACGGCCTTAATGAGAAACTCTTTTGCTTTTGCCCATTCATCTTGTTGAATGTACAATTTAGCAGATGAATATTCTTGACTCGTGCAGCTTACAATTATTACAGCAGCAAGCCCAAGTATGACGACCCATATACGTTGTTTATTTAACATTTTTCCCTCTTGAATAACCTTTGATTAAAAAGCCAGTGAAATTAGGAGTAGATCACAATCCTATCAAGAATTAAGGGTTTTACGCAGGTAGTCCTTACGGTGATCAATCTCCTCATTGGATGCACGATGCAGCGATTCAATACCAAACCCTTCGATACAAAGGCTCGCTAGAGCTGAACCATTAATAATTGCTTCTGTCATGGACTCACCATGGGCCACAGCAGCTGCCAAACCACCGCCAAAGGCATCCCCTGCGCCGGTTGGATCCACTACATTTTGCACAGGAAATATACCTATTGTATCCACGCTGTGACCAGAGTACAAACGGGCACCTTTCGAACCGCATTTTATGACCACTTGCTGTGGACCAAGGGACTGCAAAACCGCGCCCTGATCATCATGATTCTTGCGACGTGTGAATTGCTCAGCTTCAAATTCATTGAGCAGTAAAACATCACAATAACTAACAACTTCTTTTAATTTTTTCCGTGCTGTGCCGATCCACAAATTCATGGTGTCAATAATTACGCATTCCCGTTTTGAATTCTGCTGTAATACAGACAATTGCAATTCGGGATGAATGTTAGCCAAAAAAAGGATCGGGGTATTTTTATTATTTTCTGTCAGTTTCGGTTCATAATCGACAAATACACCTAATTCAGTGAATAATGTTTCGCGATCATCCCAATCTTCCGGATAGCGGCAACCCCAACTAAACGTTTGTCCATCTTTTTGATCCAAGTTGGATAGATCTTGCGAATATTCTTCAAATATTTTTATTCCTTCTGCAGGAAAATCCGTGCCAATTATCCCGACCAAATGTACATCGGCCGATTTACCAGCAGACACGGTGGCGTAGGTCGCCGAACCACCTAGAATGGACTCCCGTCTATCAGAAATAGTTTCGATAGTATCCAAACCAATGGAACCAACTATTAGTATAGGTTTGCCGGACATACAGGTCTCCATTTTAAGGGATTTCGAAATGATGAGCAAAACCATATTATCTTGCTAAAAGGAAGGCCATAGCAGTATATTTTGCGCTTATGAGTACTAAAACGTTTGCTATCCTAACAGATATCCACTCCAATCTCTACGCTTTGGAACAGGGGCTCTCTATCATAGAGGAAAGAAAGGATGTTGATCAACTGGTCTGCCTGGGAGATTGTTTTGCTTTAGGCCCTGCTCCAAAGGAGACTCTGGCTCTTTTAAAAGGTCTGGATAATTGCATATTTATTCGCGGTAACCATGATCGTTACCTCATTGAAAAACTCTGGGAAAAAGAACAACCGTCCCTTGAGGGTATGGACCCCTATGATCCGATCTGTCAAGCGATCGTTGCTAACGAAGAATGGACCGCCGCGCAACTTGGACAAGAAGGAGTAGATTTCGCTCTAGAAATGCACGTGGCCCATCGGGAAATAATTGGCAATGTACTGGTAGAATTCACCCATGCCTGGTATCAGCGGGATGACCAGCCACCCTCCATGGAGGAAATCATGAACTGGCGTAATCATGTTAAAAACTCACACCCAGAGATCGAAAAATTTATTTTTGTGCATGGCCACATACATACGCCAAGGCACGAAACTGAAGAAGATCTGACCATTTACTGTCAGGGAGCAACAGGATTGCCATTTGATGAAACGCCCAAAGGCGCGGTTGCATTCCTCACTGTGGGCAATTCCGTAGAATGGGATGTTGTCAGGTATGATTATGACCAAGATGCAACGGTCAACTTGCTGGAAGAACGGCAGCCGCCATTTTATTCCAATCTGCAAAATACTGTTCGCTATGCTACCATCAATAATGATCAGTAAATCCAGCGCTGTAGTAATATAATTCTTTAATTTTTACCGCAATTAATCAAATTACATGCTTTATTTTGACCATAGTGCTACAACACCTATTCATCCTGATGTACTATCATTGATCAATGGATTAAATCAGGACATTTATGGTAATCCTTCTAGTATCCATGCAGCTGGTAGAAAAGCAAAACACGTAGTCGAAACAGCCAGAAAACAGATCGCCGCTGCCATAAACTGCACTTCTAAAGAAATCATTTTTACTGGGGGCGGAAGTGAAGCGAATAACCTAGTCCTTTGGAACATGATCTACAGGAATCGCAAACATGTCATCACTAGCGCAATTGAACATCCGGCGATTCTTGCTGTGTTACGACAACTGGAACACCTAGCTATAACGCATACCATAGTCCCGGTTAATAAATACGGCTGTGTAAATCCAGAAGATATTGATTCGGCAATTAAGGATGATACAGGATTAATAACCATAATGCTAGCCAATAACGAAGTTGGTACAGTTGAGCCTTTACAAGATATCGCCAAAATTGCGAAAAAACACAACGTACTATTCCACTCTGATGGTGTCCAGGTATTGGGAAAATTACCTATTGATGTACAGAAATTAGGTGTGGATATGATGAGTTTTTCCGCACACAAGTTTTATGGACCCAAAGGTGTTGGCGCCCTGTACATTAAAGAGGGCATTGCAATGAAACCCCTTATTGCCGGTGGTAGCCAGGAAAAGAGTCTGCGAGCAGGTACAGAAAATGTGGGTGGAATTGCTGGTTTAGGCTGTGCAGCAGAACTGGTAACCAAATTTTTAAGCGATGTGGGCCGTACCTTGACAGCACTTGAAACGCAATTCAAAACGAAATTCAGTGAACAGCATACAAACATAATATATAATGGTTTTGAAGATAACCATCTGCCGGGATTGATCAGTCTTACAATCCCCGGGATTGCCAGTGATCTTCTATTGATTCATCTGGACAATGAAGATATTGCTGTTTCCAGTGGTTCGGCTTGTTCTGCTGGCACAATCAGTCCATCGCCGGTATTAAAGGCAATGGGCATTAGCGATAAACAGAATCTGGAGACTATCCGGATCAGTGCTGGACGGGACAACACCAGTACAGAAGTCGACCAACTTATAAAGGTCATGACTCACGCTATTGCTACCATCCGTAGAAATGCAAGATGAGTGAAAAAATAGTCGTTGGATTAAGCGGAGGTGTTGACAGTTCGGTCGCTGCCCTGCTACTGCACGAGCAGGGTTATGATGTTGAATGCATTTTTATGAAAAACTGGGAAGATGATGATGGCGAAATCTGTTCATCTGCCGAAGATTACAATGACGCATTGCAGGTATGCGAGATTCTGGGTCTGCCACTTCATAGTGTTAATTTTTCACACGAATACCGGGACAAGGTTTTTGCATATTTTCTCGCAGAGTATAAAGCGGGTCGGACCCCCAATCCGGATGTATTATGCAACCGTGAAATAAAATTTAAAGCATTTCTGGATTATGCTCTGCAGCTAGGCGTGAGTAAAATTGCAACAGGTCACTATGCCAATGTTGAGGAGACCTCTTCAGGGTTCCAGCTTTCGAAAGGTACTGACCGCAATAAAGATCAGAGTTACTTCCTGTATATGCTATCAAATAAACCGTTGTCAAAAAGTATATTCCCAATCGGGAAAATACAAAAACAAGAGGTGCGGAAACTCGCCAAAAAAGCTGGATTGCCAACAGCGGAGAAAAAGGATAGTACCGGTATTTGTTTCGTTGGTGAACGGAATTTTCGTCAGTTCCTTGAGCGGTATCTACCAGAACAACCAGGGGACATCATTTCAAATGAGGGGGAAAAAGTTGGAACTCATGACGGCCTCATGTATTACACTATAGGTCAAAGAAAAGGTTTAGGGATTGGCGGCGGCCACAACAAATCTAATTCACCATGGTACGTGATCGAAAAAATTATGGATAAAAATATTCTTAGAGTATGTCAGGGACAAAATCACCCTCTTCTCTATAGTAATATCATTTCCGCAAGCCAATTGCATTGGATCTCTGGGGCGGCGCCTGATGAGGGAAAACAACTAGCGGCAAAAATACGTTACCGACAAAAAGATAAGACCTGCAAGATTGAACCAGTGAATGATAACTCAGCTGTAATTTATTTTGATGAACCAGTTTTTGCGGCGGCGCCTGGTCAGTCTGTGGTTTTATACGATGGTGAAGTTTGCCTGGGTGGAGGCATCATCGAGCCTTACGTAAGTTAACATCCTGTTCATGAAACGCAGCACCGCAACTAAACAAATTGCAACATTGCAAGTTATTACTGATTCAACCGAAATTTCAGGTATCTATAAGTAAGAGCAATTAACAATTTTATTATTAATATGAGAATTCTACATAACTGCATCATTATTTTTTGTATTCTAAACGGGGGACTATGGGGCCAGCTTAAATCCCAGTTGCCGGATCAAAATGCGGGAGCAATGATTACCGGTAATAATATCTCAACAACTGTTCCCTTACTGGACCCCAGCCGCTTCAATATGCAGCATAATTTTTCCATGTCTACAATCTCTCTTGGCGGCCAGGCGATGAATGTAGCTGCCTATACAAATATGATGACCTATGAATTGAATCCCAATCTTCACTTGGGTACAAATTTTAGTCTCATTCAGCCGACAGGCATGATGGGGCCAGGTAATTATGGCCTGAACAAGACCCAATTTTTATATGATGCGAACCTGCAATATCGGCCATCGGAAAATACACTTATTGAATTCAATATGAGTAATCGTCCTTACTATAATCGCTATAACCGTCATAGATTGGAATATCATCCGTTTTACAATAACTACTATATGGAACGGAACCCCTGATTAATTTCTATCCCTGATGTCAGTAGGTTTAACTCCAAATTAAATTACCGCTGTAGATGCCACGGAAAAAATCCGCCTTATTCAGTAAAAAGAAAAAATCAAAACGCGGTGGCCACAAAGATTTACAGGGGTCATTAATAAATTCAGCTATTGTTGTTTTATCATTGCTGTTAGTAGCATTTATTTTCTCTTTTACCACACGGCAGACGCATCATGGTGTCCCCATCAAAGTCACCTTCCCTGCTCTTCCCGAACAGCCAAGACTGGCCGTGGAAATCTATGAACAAAAACCAGTTATGGATATCGAGGTTGAGATCCTGAATGGCTGTGGAATTGCAGGCCTGGCTTCAAAGGTGTCAGATTTATTGCGAAATAATAATGTGGACGTGGTCCGTTCGGAAAACGCTGATAATTTCAACTACACACAAACCATGTTGATTTTAAGAAATGAAAACCTGGAAGATCTAAATTACGTTGCCAAAACGCTGGGCCTGGACCCTGCGAAAGACCCGCGCGTGATTCACCAGCCGGATGAAAGCCTTAGCGTAGACTTGACGTTAATTCTTGGTAAGGATTTTAGTTCGATAAAATCTATACAAACGTATATAGATAACTGATCAAAGCCACTGTCGTCTATTAAATTAAATTCCTCTGGTTCAGGGAAGCTTGCTGAATCAATCGCCCATCTCGCCCTAGATAAAAAAGCTGAAAATATACTTGTAATCCACGTTGCCGAACTGACGAGCATAACAGACCATTTTGTCATTTGCTCTGCGGCCACGGATATCCAGGTGAAAGCCATAGCGGATGCTATTCGGAAAGGAACAGTTAGTAAAGCATGGCGCATCGAAGGTTATGAACAACTAAATTGGGTCCTGCTGGATTACGTGGATGTTGTGGTACACATTTTTAAATCGAGTGAGCGGGAATATTATCGGTTGGAAAGGCTGTGGGCCGACGCACAAATAACAGAATACAATGATTGAAATCAAACAATATATTAGTGAAGTAATTCATGCTGGTTTGGCCAAGTTGGAAATCAAGGAAAATGTGCTGGTTGAAAAATCAGCAAATTCTGACTTTGGTGATTTTTCATCGAATATTGCTATGGCACTAGCCAAAACACTGCGGAAAAATCCCCTGGAAATTGCGAAAATGATCCAGTCAGAATTAACAATTGATAAAAAAATTATTTCTGATCATTCAGTTACACAACCAGGGTTTCTAAATTTTCGTGTCGCAAAATTATTTTACCAGAAAACTGTTACGGAGATCATTGCGTCGGCGGATACATTTGGCCGTACAGATACTGGAAAGGGAAAGAATGCTAACGTAGAATTTGTCAGCGCCAATCCAACCGGACCACTCACTGTTGGCCATGGACGGCAAGCAGTGCTGGGGGATACAATCGCCAATATTCTGGAATGGCATCACTACGATGTAACGCGGGAATATTATTATAATGATGCAGGCCGACAAATGCGTATACTGGGCCAATCGGTTACAGCGCGGTACCTTGATCAAGTTGGTCAAGAAGGTGATTTTCCGGAAGACGGTTACGAGGGTGACTATATTAAAACCATTGCCAAAGAGATCCTCGAACGGCATGGGGATGGCTTATCGCCAGAAGATAGAATATTTCGTACCTACGCGGAAGAATTAATATTCGCAGATATTAAAAATACTCTCGAAATCATAGGAATTAACCATGACGTTTTTTCCAATGAACAAACTTATTACAATACTGGGGCCATTGATGCGGTGGTTGAAGATCTGCGTAATAAGAACCTTATATATGAGTCCGAGGGCGCAACATGGCTCAAGGCAACTGCTTTGGGGTTAGAAAAGGATCGCGTGTATTATAAAAGTAGTGGCGAACCAACCTATCGGTTACCTGATACGGCTTACCATCGTGACAAACTAAATCGAAATTTTGACCTGATCATTGACCTTTTTGGAGCGGATCATGCGGACACGTACCCTGATGTTTTAGCGGCCCTGGAAGCATTGGGTATCGATATTGCACCGATCAGGGTGTTGATCCACCAGTTTGTTACACTACTCAAAAGCGGAAAAAAAGTAAAAATGTCAACGCGCAAAGCCACCTTTGTCACATTAGAAGAATTGATCAAGCAAGTGGGCCCAGATGTGGTGCGCTACTTTTTTATCATGCGCAGTATGAACAGTCACTTGAATTTTGATCTTGATCTAGCAGCGGACCAGTCAGAAAAAAATCCCGTATATTACCTTCAGTATGCCCATGCCCGGATCTGCAATATCATTAAAAATGGGGCAGAAAAACATCTGGCCGTTACTGGCGAATTTGATTCTGCACTTTTATCAGATGACGCAGAGATATCTTTAATCAAAGTACTCACCGAATTTCCAGAAGTGATGGCCACAGCGCTGGAAAATATGGAACCCCAAGGAATCGCAAATTACCTCCATCATATGTCTGCAGAGTTTCACAAGTTCTATGCCTCGTGCCGGGTCATTACAGATGACCACGATCTTTCCACAGCTCGCCTTAACCTTATCACTGCAGTAAAAATAATATTGGGTAATGGATTGGGCGTCCTAGGTGTCAGCGCCCCAGAGCGCATGTAAGAATTCAAGTGGAGGCGGGGAGATTCGAACTCCCGTCCGAGACAGATGCTAATAAAACATCTACATGCTTAGTTATCTGATTTTGTCTTATTAACAGTCCCACCAGATAACGCTGAGTCTGTCAACCAGCTTACCAAGTATCTCATCCCTTTGTTGCAAGCAATCGCAGGGACCAGTCCATGTTTATGACGCCCTTAGATTAAACCATAGACAAATTCAATCCAGGACGGGCAGAGCTAATTAAGCTGCAGCCATA
>CAJWGZ010000009.1 GCA_913041075.1 uncultured Fidelibacterota bacterium
GTCCCATCCTGTTTTTTATAATACATACCTTCAGCCTCGTTCATCAATCTAGGTGCTGATTTAAAATCTCGATTTGCTGAAAAAGGCATCCAGAGATGTTCAAGGTTTGGTAGTGACGTCATAAGAATGTCCTTTTTAAAGGTATGTGCTAGATTATTTTTTTAATTAGACTGTTGGTGTAAGAACCCAAAATTTTCAAATCGAAACTTATTTACTGACTAATTCGTCAGTTTCCTTCTTTATATCACCTGTCCAATTATTGTCACGATTCACGCCTAACGCATCAGTTTTTTTCACGAGTCGCTTTTCCGCCAGATCATGATGTGTGGTAAGGTATTGCAATGAATGGCCTACAAATTCACGCACGGTTTTGAAACCATGTTTATCCATGAAATTTGATAAGCCCTCACACATTTCCTCAACCATTTCGTAACCCTGCAACATGACACCTGTACATACTTGAACAGTGGAACTCCCCATCAGGATAAATTCGATAGCTTCACGACTGCTGACAACACCACCGATACCTGATATTTCTGCATCGGGAACACCTCTTCCAATTTGGGACACCATGCGTAATGCAATGGGTTTCACGGCATAATAGGAATATCCACCAGGGGTCGAATGGCCCTCCACAGTGGGTATAGGAGCCAATGTTTCGAGGTCAATATTTAAAATAGAAGGTATGGTATTGATCGCCGCAACGCCACTTGCACCGCCTTCCATTGAGGCTTTGGCAGGTTCTGTGATGTCTAAAATGTCCGGTGTCATTTTGGCCCATATTGGCAAGTTAGTTACTTCGGCAACCCAACCCGTTACTTCTCTAGCCATATCTGGATTCTGTCCCATGGCTGCTCCCATACCTTCTTCGGGATGACCATGAGGGCAAGAGAAATTCAGTTCAAAAATATCTACACCCGTTTCGGCTATTCTACCTACTAATTCCTGCCATGAATCCTTAGTGTATTTCTCCATTATGGAAGCGATCAACACTTTATCAGGATGAACATCTTTTATTTCCTTGAATTCATCCAGCCACACTTCCAGTGTTCTATCGGATATCAGTTCGATATTCTCAAAGCCAATAATGTCACCGCTTGGGGTTTTTAATTTTCCATATCGAGGAGCAACATTGATGACAGGAGTTTCTGTCAAACTTACCGTTTTTGCGGAAACCCCACCCCACCCATTATCAAAAGCCTTAATGATGGTTTTTGAATTAGTGCTTGGAGGCCCAGACCCGATCACGAATGGGTTGGAAAATTTAATGCCATTTACTTCTATGCTTATATCTGCCATAATTTTCTCTTTATATTAATTTGGTTTAAAGTTCAACCAACTTATCATATGTTTCTGGACGGCGATCTCGGAAGAACTGCCACGTGGAACGAACTTCATCAATCATGTCCAAATCAAATTCCGCTACAAGCAGTTCATCCTTGTCCCGAGATGCTTCAGCAAATATTTGTCCTCTTGGATTCACAAAATAGGACGTGCCGTAAAACTCACCCAAGTCCCACGGTTTTTCCGTTCCAACCCGATTGATGCAACCCATAAAATATCCATTCGCTGCGGCATGGGCCGGCTGCTCCAACTTCCATAGGTATTCACTCAACCCAGCTACTGTAGCAGAAGGATTGTAAACAACTTCTGCCCCGTTTAACCCGAGGCACCTTGCCCCATCTGGAAAGTGCCTGTCATAGCAGATATACACTCCTACTTTTGCGTATTTTGTTTCGAAAATAGGGTAGCCTAGATTACCAGGTTTAAAAAAGAATTTTTCCCAAAAACCAGCTGTATGCGGAATATGATTCTTCCTGTATTTCCCCATATAGGATCCATCGGCATCAATCACAGCGGCCGTATTGTACAAAACACCTGCCTGCTCCTTTTCATAGACCGGGACAATCATGACCATATTATATTTTTTCGCGTACCCTTGCATGCGCTCCACTGTTGGTCCCGGAACTGACTCTGCAGAGGCATACCATGAACTGTCCTGCCCCGGACAGAAGTAGGGCGTATTGAATATTTCCTGAAGGCAAAGAATCTGGACCCCCTGTTTTCCGGCGTCTTCGATAAAGGGGACGTGCTTTCCCATCATTGCTTCCTTGATTTCCTGGATGGTTCCCTCACCTTCCGTTTTGGAAAGGCTCATTTGGATCAATCCAGATTTAATGTTTCTCGGCATTTAAACTCTCCTTAATAAGTATGGTTATTTCATTCCGCCATAAAGGCCGCGTTTTAAGAACTGTCCATCACCTTTTTTCCCCATGTATTCGCAATCCTTAATAATGATCTTGCCGCGGGAAAGAACTGTTTCTGTAAAACCGGTTACTTCGAATCCTTCGTAAGCGTTGTAATCCACCCTCATGTGATGGGTACAGGAATTATCCACGCTGATTGTTTCTTTTCGATTCGGATCAAAAATAACGATATCTGCATCGCTGCTCACGGCAATGGTGCCTTTTTTAGGAAATAGGCCAAATGTTTTCGCAGCGGCCGTGGATGTCAATTCCACAAACTTGTTCAATGAAATTCTTCCTGAATTCACCCCGCCGTTGAAAACAAGGCTCATCCTATTCTCAACGCCCGGACCGCCATTGGGTATCTTGGAAAAATCATCGATCCCCAATGTTTTTTGATCTTTGAAACAGAACGGGCAATGGTCAGTGGATATGGACTGGAGATCGCCAAATTTCAATCCCTTCCAAAGTTCGTCCTGATTCCATTTCTCACGTAAGGCCGGTGTCATAACATATTTGGCTCCTTCAAATCCCTCCTGTTCATAGTAGGAATGATCCAAAAAGAGATATTGAGGACAAGTTTCCGCAAATGCATGAACACCGCGATTTCGGGCCAGCATCACCTGCTCCAATGCATCCGAACTTGAGAGATGAACAATATACACGGGGACATTGGCGACCTCCGCGATGGAAATGGCGCGATGAACACCTTCAGCTTCCATTCTCGTTGGGCGGGTCAGGGCATGATATTTTGGCTCTGTTTTTCCCTCTGCCAATGCTCGCTTCACAATTTCATCAATGACGATACCGTTTTCAGCGTGCATACACACGACCGTTCCGTTTTCACCGGCCTTACGCATGGCGCGATAAATCGTTCCATCATCCACATACAAAACACCCGGATACGCCATAAATAGTTTATAGGATGTGACACCTTCATCAGCCAGCATTTTCATTTCATGAACGCGGTCATCCTCCAGATCGGTAACTATCATGTGAAAACCATAGTCAATAGCTGTTTTTCCCTCTGCCTTTGCATGCCATGTATCCAATGCCTCGAGAGTGGATTGTCCCTTGGTCTGGATAGCAAAATCAATCAGTGTGGTAGTCCCTCCATGAGCTGCAGCACGGGTTCCTGTTTCAAAATCATCTGCAGATACAGTTCCGCCAAAGGGCATATCCAGATGGGTATGAGGGTCCAATCCACCGGGGAATAAATATTTACCTGAAGCATCAAGAATTTCATCCGCTTCCATATCCAGGCTTTTGCCAATGTGGGTTATGGTTTCATTTTCAATAAACACATCACCCATATAGTCATCAACTGCGGTGATGATCCGACCATTTTTAATTAATATCGACATATTTTCCTGCCATGATTAAAAGTTTTTGTTTCATATTATTTTTCAATGATTTTCCCACGCTTTTAGCCCCCGTTCCTCATCGGTTCCGAGGATGGTATTATCCAGCGCTAGTGCTGTAAAAGCACCTACGGCCATTCCAGTACTCCCTAACGTATTCAGAATGCTTGCCACCCAAGCGGGTTCGAATTGCATGGGCTGCTGAGCAAAATATTCAGGGACAGATAATCCCATAAAAAAAGCAAATCCCAGGATAAATAAGTTTCGGGCAGAATTGAGATCAACAAATTGCAGGTTGGAAAGTCCTACAGCCACAATCATACCAAACATGGCACAATACATGCCCCCCACAATAGGCTGAGGGATGGTTGTAAACAGGGCCCCAAACTTCGAAACCATTCCTAATAGAATCATGATCACGGCGCCGGCCTGCACCACTCTGCGAGAGCCAACCCTTGTTAAACCAATGGCGCCAATATTTTCACTGTAGGACGTGGTTCCATTTCCCGTGCCAAAAATCCCGGCTACAAGGCAGCCAATTCCCTCAAAAGTAATTCCCCGGTTGATGACATGTTTGTCCGGTGTCGGTGCTCCGGAAAGCCGTGCACAGGCATAATAATCTCCAATGGATTCCACCATGGAAGCAATATAACCGGCCAGCATACCAATAAAGGCAGCGGCTCCAAACTGGGGAAATCCCCACTGAAATGGATACGGTATTCGAAACCAGGGGGCATTCTTCAGATTGTCTAAACTCGTGTGGGATGGATGCCCTTCTGGGAAGAGCCCCACAGTCGTTAATGTAGCCGACACTATCCAAGCAGTTGCAATTGCCAAAAGAATGGGATAAAGTTCAAAGGTCCGATGTTTTTGGCGAAGATATTGACTGAAAAGAATAATCAGCAAAATCGTTAATCCGCCAATGGGCCAATGGCGACCTGCTTCTGGGGCTCCAAATTTGAAAAGAGCCAATCCGATTAGTGCAATAGTAGGAGCAATCGTAATTGGACCCACAAATCGTAACAGTCGACCTATGATTCCACTGGCTCCCACTGAAATTTCTACCAAGGATCCAGCTATAATGGCTCCTTGTACGTGCTGCATTCGCACTTCCCAACCGGCATTGGCTAGGGCTGCCATGCCGCAGATAGCAAATGTGGGAGCTAAAAAAGAGAATGTTCCACCTTGGACGATTGGTAGGCGATTCCCGAAAGCGGTTTGCAAAAGTGTAGTAATACCGCTGACAAAAAACATGGTTGCGATTAACCAGCCTTTTTCTACGGGATCAATAATACCAAATGCCGGAGCCAATATCAGTGGAATCGCCACGGTTGAACCGAACATGGTCAGGTAATGCTGCAACCCCAGAATGACCGTTTCTAAAACAGGAGGATTATCATCAATATTATATAACAGTGATGTTTTATTTTCTGCCATGAAAGCCTTTTTTTAATTTCAAATTGACCATTTTATTTTAACAATTATTCACTGCAGGACAGGGTGTCAATTCTTTGCCCTTTTTGTGTGTTTTGCATATATTTTATTCTTCTAAGAATTTGTTGAAAGTTAATCATACAATAGAAATGAAATCAGCCAAATTTCTTCATCACAAACAAAAAGATATTTTCAAAATAGCGGATGTTATATTCTATATAACAGGTTGGCGAGATTAAGTGAAAAATGGTTATAAAAATATATTTGGTTCTGGCCCTACTGGCGTGTTAACAACCGTATTGCTGTGGGTTCTAGCACTACAGATCAGTACCTGGATATCTATTCCGGAAATGCAAATTGCACCAACATTTCGGTGGATTCTAATTGTACTTTTTAGTATTGATGCGGCAGTATTACTCGTATGGAGTCATATTATTTTGCCCCCTTCTGCTAGGGCCAAGACCCTGATTACTACAGGACCCTATCAATATGTACGACATCCTATATACGCGGCGTTTATCTGGAGCGGAACTGGCATCATGGCCATGGCCTACAAGTCCTGGCTGCTGATAATTTTTGTTATTCCGATCCATATTTTTTGGGTCTGGCATGTCCAAAAAGAGGAAAACTATATGATTGATAAATTTGGTTCTGCGTACGCAGATTACATGAATACAATTGGCCAATTCTTTCCCAGATTTACAGTTGACCGGGAAAATTCATGAAAGTTGCTTTATTTTTATTTGCATTGACGCTGACTAGAGCTCAGGATACGACTTATAACTGTAATGGCTGGTCCCAGTTTACAATTGGGAGTTATTTAGTAGAGAATAATGTATGGGGTCAGGGCAACATCACTGATTTCACCCAGTGTATCTATCGGACTGGATCGGGTGATGATATAAATTTTGGCTGGAATTGGGATTGGCCCATTGGCAACTCGGATGTCAAGGCGTACCCGGAAGTGATTTTTGGCAAGAAACCGTGGAGCAGCAGTTCCACAAATGCGGCATTGCCGATTAAGATCCAAAACCTGGATGAATTTTATGTGGTCTATGATTTGGATATGGTAGCTACAGGATCTTACAACTTGGCCTTCGAATTCTGGGTAACTATTGATTCAATGTCATCTGAAACAGGAATTACGACCGAAGTAATGATCTGGATGGACAACAATCTTATTGGTCCTGCGGGAAATATTATCGGTACAGTTACCTTTGATGGTTTCGATTATTATCTTTACCAAGCCAATTGGGATTCATGGACCTATTTCGCATTTATATCAGCTGAACCCCAATACAGCGGTGTATTGGGAGTCCACCATTTTGTGGATCACCTGGTCAGTCAAGGTATGCTAAATCCTGATGAATATTTTGCCGACTTTGAATTGGGCAATGAAGTGGTCTATGGTACGGGACAGACCGATATCCTGCAATACGAAATTTATGTGAACTCCAACCCGCTTAGAGTATCTTCACCAGAACCAATACCTGGTCATTACAGTCTTTCCTACAACTACCCCAATCCTTTTAATCCCGCGACAACATTAAATTATACTATTCCTACATCCGAATTTGTAAGTGTAAAGATCTATGATATTAATGGTGCTGAATTAACAACACTGGTCAATGAAAAATTGTCCAGCGGGAAACACAGTGTAGAATGGGATGCGACTGATTATCCCAGCAGTATTTATATCGCCTGCATCTCCAGCGGCAATTATTTTCAAGCGAGAAAAATGCTCTTAGTCAAATAGTATGAAAAAGAGCATCTTGACACACAAAATAAAATTCAGTGCAATATTTTTTTGGGGTATTGTATTTGGATCAAGTTTTGAGACGGATTCAACCAAACAGGAAATTTATTTTCCAGCAACTGTTACTTCATCTGCAGGGAATGAGATCGATGTTGCAGCATTGGCAAAAGCACACATCATGATTGTCATAACCATAAAAGCAACCTGGTGTCCGGTCTGCCGGCAGCAATTGCTCAGAATTAAGGAACAACTGGGTGATTTCGAAAAATGCAATGCCAGTTTTCTGGTACTATCTCCCGGCAGCAATGAAGCAGTGCAGGAAGTAAAATTCAATACGGACTTTCCTTTCCCGTTCATTCCGGATCAAAATTTTTCTATCGCAAAAAAACTGGGCTTAATTCTATCACTAGAGGAAATCATGCCTGCGATTGTTATTCTCAATGAGGATTTATCTGTAAAATGGATTCGAAAAGGGAGAAATGCTCTGAATTTTGGGGATGCGGAACTGAAGGATCACCTCGGTTGTGCAAACTGGATTTGAGTTCTAAAAGAAGGATTCATAAATAACTCTCACCCGAAAAGAATAGGTAGCTATATCCTGTATGGTAAAGTAAACACTGCTATTATCTTTGTAATTTTTGCGATTGTTAGTTTAAATGATCCAGATAGGTTTATCTGGATCCCTGCTTATGGCATAGTTATGGCACTGATCCTTATCACCAATAATAAAGCCCGTAAATTAAAACTGATAACCGGCTGTTTTTTTCTAGTGCTTGGATTATTTGTTTTTGCAGCGGTATTCAATGATGTTATGTTTACTTAGCCCGATGACCGAATGGTAGGTTTGTGGGAACACCAGCGGGAAGGGCTGGGAATGATTCTGGCTGGTATCAGCATTATTTTCTTTTGGTATAAAGAAGGAGGCGATTAAGGAAATGGAAATTCTACGTACACCCGATAGCAGATTTATTGGTCTGGCTGACTATCCTTTTGAACCGCATTATCTACAATGTGACGAGGTTCGGATTCACTACCTGAATGAAGGCACAAGTGATAGTGAAACGGTTTTGCTTATTCATGGGGAGCCTTCTTGGTCCTATCTATACCGTAAAATGATACCCATAATCGCGGATGCTGGACATCGAGTTGTCGTACCTGATCTGGTGGGTTTTGGTAAATCTGATAAGCCAGTCAATCAGGAAGATTACACTTATCAAAAACATGTAGATTGGATGACAGCTTTGGTCCAGGTACTAGATCTTAAGAATATTACACTTTTCTGCCAGGATTGGGGTGGTTTGATCGGCCTGCGTATTGCTGCGGAAAATGAGGACAGATTCAAGCGCATTGTGGCGGCCAATACATTTTTGCCCACTGGCGAATATAAAACGCCAGAGGCGTTCATACGGTGGCAGAAATTTTCCCAGAATACGCCTATGTTCAAGGTTGGCAAGATCATTGCATCGGGTTGTGTGGCAGAAATGAGCGCAGAAGTACGGGACGCCTATGATGCTCCCTTCCCGAGTGAAGAATACAAGGCTGGTGCCCGGATCTTCCCCATGTTGGTCCCAACAAGCCCGAGCGATCCAGCTTCCGAACCCAACCGAAAAGCCTGGGATGTGTTGAAACAATGGGATAAGCCATTTTTGACTGCTTTCAGTGATTCTGATCCTATTACTGCCGGCGGCGATGGTTATTTCCAGAAACTAATACCTGGCACGCGCGGCCAGTCGCACACAACCATCAAGGGTGCCGGACATTTTTTACAAGAGGAAAAAGGTCCAGAACTTGCCCGCCTAGTGGTAAACTTTATCAATAATAATAGTGATTAAAATCGCAAGTATTCGCATAATTAAGAATCATTTGATAAAACTAATCCGCAGCGTAATGGTGTTATCACTAATCTCACACCATATTTTGGGTGGTTCCATTGCCGCTGATTACAGCGCACAAGCAAATAAACTGATTGTAGCAGCGCTCGCAGACAGCGGCGCATATAAGCAGCTTGGTTATCTTTGCAACACTTTTGGCCCCCGGTTGAGCGGTTCGAAAAACCTAGAATATGCCCTGGATTGGATCATAGGCGAAATGCACCAGGATGGTTTTGATGTAATCAAAGGAGAACCGGTAAAGGTACCGGCCTGGGTTAGGGGCGCAGAATCAGCGCAATTGATCAAACCATTTAAAAAAGATCTGGCAATGCTTGGTTTGGGTGGCAGTGTTGGTACCCCTAAGCATGGTATCCGTGCCGAAGTATTGGTGGTTGATAGTTTTGCTGAGCTTGAAACGATCAGGGATAAGGTTAAGGGAAAGATCGTATTATTCAATGCACCATTCACAAGTTATGGTGAAACTGTACAATACCGCTATAAAGGTGCTAGTGCAGCTGCAAAATACGGTGCTGTGGCCAGCCTTATACGGTCCGTTGGTTCCTCTACACTTTATACACCACATACCGGTGTGATGGCTTATAACGAAGATATACCACGCATTCCCCATGCTGCCCTTACTATAGAGGATGCCATCATGCTTAGTAGTCAACAGAAAAGTGGTGAAAAGATTGTGATCCAGCTAAAAATGGCCGCCAGGACAGAACCGGATCGCTGGTCCAGGAACATAGTGGCTGATCTAAAAGGTTCTGAAAATCCAGATGAGATTGTTGTTGTAGGCGGTCATATTGATTCCTGGGATGTGGGTCAGGGGGCCCAGGATGATGGCGGCGGTTGTGTAGCTGCCTGGCATGCGGTGAAACTGATTCATGACCTGGGCCTAAGACCAAAAAGAACCCTGCGTGTCGTGTTGTGGACGAATGAGGAAAATGGCGGCAAAGGCAGTAAAGCTTATCGAGATACTCATCGTGATGAATTAGATAAACATATGGTTGCGATCGAATCGGATGGTGGTGTTTTTCAACCTAGTGGATTTGGATTTACTGGGAGTCAGGCTGGAAGAGAAATTGTTGATGCTATTTCTGAATTATTGATCTCAATAAAGGCAAACGAAATAACTACTGGCGGCCGGGCTGCTGATGTGGCACCGCTCAATGATGAGGGCGTCCCCGTTATGTCCTTAAAGGTGGATGGAACGAAATACTTTTGGTACCATCACACCAATGCTGACACCTTCGATAAAATTGATTTTAATGAATTCAATCATTGTGTTGCTGCCTTAGCCGTAATGGCCTATGTTATAGCAGATATGGAGATAGACTTGCCCCAGTGAGACCGAGAACACATCGCAAAGATTAAATAGTCCTGTGCGTTATCATGTAAAAGCGACAATGCTAAAAGAAAAGATGGGTGAATTTTACCAGAAATTGAGTGATGGAACCATCACGGGCCAGAAACCGGATGGCCGAGAGATCGTGTCATCAATTCGAAAAGCAATATTGACTAAACCATTGGTTGTAGAATGGTGTGAAACCTGTTTTTGCGAAACACCCTTAGCCCATGAACGGGATACTGTTTACGATCAATATTTTCATGATATGGAAATAATAGAGATCAATGATGACCCAGAAATTGATGGCCAGTCTTTCTGGGATTACTTGTTAAAAATAGATCAATAATATGGGTTTATTTTATGGATAATATGCCACTATTTCCTTTAAACATCGTCGCGGTGCCAAAGGAGCGTATTCCATTACATATATTTGAACCGCGCTACAAGCGGATGATAAAGGATAGCATTAAAACGGGTGATCCATTTGGGATTGTGTTAAAAGATGACAAGGGGTTAAAAAGTATTGGCTGCAGTGTAAAGATAATCCGGGTATTGAAAGAACACCCCACTGGTGAATATGATATTATCGTCCAAGGACAGCAGTGTTTTCGGATCAAAGACAAAGTGCAGGAAAACGATCAGCTTTGGATTGGTAACGTTACATACCTTGAGGACCAAGAATCTGCTCCAGCAGATTTATTAGAAAAGACACGAGATCAATATTTGCATATATTGTTGAAACTTGGCTTGAACGAAGATATGGAGCGCCATATGTCCAAAAGTCGATCGTTTGATTTTATCGAGTTTATAAATCTGCCTAACAAAATAAAACAACAGCTCATTGAGACAAATGACGAAAATCAGCGTTTGGAGATAATTAACCGTATATTTACTGGTGTTATGACTATGGTATCCTTTGGGACCAATGGACAGCAAATATCCGAAGCATAACTAATATGATTCTGATGCTTGCTTGATACGTTGCCATCCGTAAGTTTCGAAAAATAATGGTATATTAATTAGTAAAGAGAGGAAAGTAAAATGGAAGAAAAAAGAAAGAGCCAGGATCGTAGAGATGACCACCGCAGAAAAAAGGATCAACCAATAGATAGTAATAATAGAAATGGTACAGAAAGACGTACTAGGAAAGATCGAAGAAATTAGCCATAAGATTCTATCTGGGGTTAAAACATGATCGACAAAAAGAAAAAACGGTCTATTTCCAGAAGGGAATTTATCGGAAAAACTGCCGCAGCTGCAGCTTTTACCATTGTACCGCGCTATGTCTTGGGAGGCAATGGCTATACTGCCCCAAGTGATAAATTGAATATGGCCTGTATCGGAGTTGGCGGTATGGGCTATAATGACACAGTCGGCGTTAATTCTGAAAATATCTATGCTCTTTGTGATGTCGATGATGAACGGGCCGCAAAAGCTTACAATAAATTTCCTAAGGCTAAACGTTATAAGGATTTTCGTGTGCTGCTTGATCAGGAAAAAGAGATTGATGCCGTAACTATCAGTACACCGGACCATACTCACGCTGTTGCCGCAATGATGGCTATGAAGATGGGTAAACATGCCTATGTGCAGAAACCGCTGACTCACACAGTTCAAGAGGCTCGAAAACTTGCCGAAACGGCTAGGGCAATGAAAGTCGCAACACAGATGGGTAACCAGGGGCATGCTGGCGAAGGGGCACGGTTGATCAATGAATGGATCTGGAGCGGGGCCATCGGAGACGTTTATGAGGCGCATATCTGGACAAACCGACCCATTTGGCCACAGGGTATAGACCGCCCAAAAGAAAATCCTGTAGTACCTTCCAAATTGGATTGGGATCTATGGCAGGGACCAGCACCGAAACGGCCGTACCATCCAGCTTATTTACCGTTTAGCTGGCGTGGTTGGCTCGATTATGGTACCGGTGCCTTAGGTGATATGGGTGCGCACCTGATGGACCAACCATTCTGGGCATTGAAACTTGGTGACCCGATCAGTGTGCAGGCCAGTTCAAGTCCGATAAATGATGAAACTTACCCCCAGTCATCTATGGTAACGTATCAATTCCCCGTGCGTAAAAGTATGGTCCCAGTAAAACTTGTATGGTATGATGGCGGTCTTCGACCACCGCGACCAGAGGAACTGGAAAATGGAGAGCGTATGGGAGATAATGGAGGAGGTGTTCTTTTTGTAGGTACAAAGGGGAAATTATCCTGTGGTACTTATGGCCGTGATCCAGTACTACTTCCGAAGGCCAAAATGAAAGATTTTGATCCACCGCCAAAAACAATACCCAGGTCTCCTGGGATCCGGGAAGAATGGATCGCAGCATGCAAGACAGGTTCGCCGACCACATCCAATTTTGATTATGCTGGAAAACTGACCGAAATAATGTTGCTTGGTTGTATTGCACTACGTGTTGCTGATAAATATACCACTTTGCAGTGGGATGGCCCCAATATGCGCTTTACCAACCTGGGTAAGGCCAATCGGTATATTGACAAGAAATATCGCCACAGTTGGTCACTGTAAATGTACCGGCTTATTAAAATCATCGGAATTGTTTTCATTATCTTTCTGGTGCTATTGTCCATCCCCATTTCTGCTCTGGATAAGTACATGGGCGGTGCCTATGGTACAGTTGACCAGCACGATTTTATCGATAAATTTTTCGGGAATATTACCGCCTCTGCAAATCTGAGAAGGACCTATCCGGCCATGCCCATTCGGGAAAACAACCCTGTTTCTGCTGAAAAAGAAGAATTGGGAAGATTGTTATATTTTGATCCTATCCTTTCCGGTGATAATACTATTTCCTGTGCCCATTGTCACCATCCGGATCTAGGTTTTACTGATAATAGAGCATTATCGATGGGCCGGGGAGGCTCTGGTATAGGACAGGACCGTAAGGGCGGGCAAGTACTTCGTCGCGGTTCACCCACAATCTGGAATTCTGCCTATAATCACCTTCAGTTTTGGGATGGTCGTGCAGATGACCTGGAACATCAGGCTTCTTTCCCAATTCAGGACATGAAGGAGATGGCCCAGGATAAAGATGAATTGGTTCAGGAATTACTGCAGGTACCAGAATATGTGCAATTATTCAATGAGGTGTTTGGCAATAGCGCAGGACCGGCACTTACATTTGAAAATATAACCTTTGCCATTGCTGCTTTTGAGCGTACCATCATTGCCAATAATTCCCGGTTTGATAAATATGCCCAGGGCGATCATTTAGCATTATCAAGATCTGAACGCCATGGATTGAATTTATTTCGTTCTTTAAAAACACGCTGTTTCGAATGTCACAATTTTCCCACATTTAATAACCCTGACTTCAAGGTGGTTGGTGTCCCAGATATTAATGATCAAGAACCGGATCTGGGGCGGGCGGAAATTGCTGGCAAAGGGTATGAACGAGCCTTCAAAGTTCCCACTTTGAGAAATATAGCTCTGACAGCACCCTATATGCATAACGGTACTTTCCAGACACTGGAGGAGGTCATTGACTTTTATGCTGCTGGTGGTGGCGCAGCTCATGGATTTAAACCAGCGACATTAGATGATAAGATCCGCAAGTTTGAACTCAGTACTGATGAACGACAGGATATGGTCGCATTTTTACACGCGCTTACAGATGAATCGAATAAACCAGTTATTCCGGATAAAGTCCCTTCTGGATTGTCAGTGGTTCCTTCTCTGGAAAACCAGTCGATTGAACTAGCTGGTCACATGGATGAATTTGAGAAACCAGAACAAGTCAATCTCAAACGTGCAGGTAAGCGCATAATCGTGGATCCCTCGCAGACAATCCAGGATGGAATTGAAATGGCTCAGGCTGGTGATACGGTAATGGTTTTTCCCGGGGAGTATTCAGAGACGCTAATGATCGACAAATCAAATATTACCATTATGGGTCAACAGAAAGATGATGCTTGGCCCATTCTGAATGGTCAAAACAGGTTACCGGATGCGGCGGTAGGCACAGGTAGCAACATTGAGATTAATGGTTTTGTAATTAAGGATTATACAGCCAATGGTCTAATGCTGAATCGATCCATGGCAGTCACATTTCGGAATATACATTGTGATAACACAGGCCTATACGGTATATATCCCGTAGAGTGTGTCGGTGTCTTGGTCGAGCAATGCAGTGTCACTGGTATCAGTGATGCTGGAATTTACGTAGGTCAATCAAAGGATATCGTAGTCCGCAATAACGTTGCCTATGGCAATGTTACTGGTATTGAAATTGAAAATTCAGTGAATGCCCTGGTTGAGAATAACGAAGTGTATGATAATGCGGGGGGTATACTGGTATTTCTGCTGCCCAATAACCCTTCAAAAGTTTCATCAAACTGTAGGGTCGTTAATAATTATGTATATAAAAATAATCATGTGAATTTTGGTGAACCCGGTTCAATCGTGAGTAATGTTCCACAAGGCACCGGCTTGATGGTCATGGCAGGTGATAGTATTGAAGTAACGGGCAATAGATTTCATGATAACCAATCCTTTGGTGCCGCAGTAATAGGATTAGATTTATTTTTTGGGGAAGATTATGTTTATGATGTGGATCCAATACCTGATGCCTGTTGGGTGCATAATAACGATTTTCGGAATAATGGCTATAAACCAGCAAAAATTGTTGTTGAATCGGGGCTCGATGGAGCGGATTTACTTTGGGATGTAACTGGTTACAGCAATAATTGGCATGAGAAAAATGTAACTAGTATTCCGCCTACCCTACCTGATAAGAATTGGTCATGGATTGCTAGAAAAACCAATTATAGGATATGGCGATTCTTATTTAATGTATTTGGTTAAGCTCAACTAAAGTCAGAAAAAACACTTTGTTCAAATCCTTGCCACTTTCATTTTTATTATTATCCATTCTATATGCTCAGGAACTGTATGATCCTTATACAGTTCATTCTCTGAATATTGAATTTTATAACCCTGCCTATGATTCGATTCTGCAGGCTAGGTGGGATGTGGATGATAAGACTTACGAACTGTCTGACATTACTGTCAATGGTGTGACTTACGATAGCGTAGGCGCTAGGTATAAAGGAAATTCCACCTTTTTTTTAGCTAGGGAAACAGTTAACCCCAAGTTTCCATTCAATATTGATGTAGAGCATGTTCATAACGACCAGGATGTAATGGGTTATGAAAAACTGAAATTATCTAACGCTTTGTTTGATGTTACTTTCGTTAAGGAAACCCTTGGCTATCTTTCAGAGGGACTTTATTTACCGACTCCTCAGGTTGGATACATGGATGTATCTGTTAATGGCTCGCATATGGGCCTTTACGTGAACGTAGAGTCGATCAACAAACAGTTTTTACGCAAACACTTTGGTAATGATCAAGGTACTTTTTTTAAGTGTGAGCCGCAATTTCATTTTGGTGAGGATTATTTAGCCGGGCCTGACCTGAAATGGTATGGTCCCGATTCCAATGCCTATGTCTACCAGAAAGGGTATGAAATGAAATCAGATCATGGCTGGACTGATCTACTGGAGTTGATCTATACGCTTAACTACAATATTGACAACATTGAAGAAGTATTAAATGTTGATCGTGTCCTCTGGTTTTTTGCCGCCTCAACAGTTATGCCCGACTTGGACAACTATTTTTGGTTTGTACCGCATAATTTCTATTTGTATAAAAATGCCAGCGGCCAGTTTGAAATCATTCCCTGGGATAAGGATCACACGTTTGGGAATGCCTTGATAAATGTAATTAATGATGCAGGGGGAAATATTTACTGGATTTATCATTACGATCCATTCGATTTCGAAAATAACACTGATCGTCCCTTGTTCAGTAAATTGATACAGGTCCCACTATATAAGCTCATCTATACCGCACATCTGCGGACAATCATTGAAGATATATATAATGTAGATTATATTTATAACTGGGCTACAGAGATTCAGGATAGTATAGAATCATATGCTGCTGCTGATCCAAATCTCTTTTTCCCGTTTTTATTTGGTGATTATTTTCGATTCAATGTCGATAATTTTCTGGATTCATGGGGTTTTCAATTTTGCGGTATAACCTCCACGGTCGAGCCAAGGCTGGCTTATTTATCGAATCATGAAGAAATCGTGAAAACACCCCCTGTCATTTCCAGTGTTACCCAAGACAATCTGATGCCAGCCCCGGGTGATACAGTGTTTATTAACACCGTGGTCGAGAATGCAACCCAGGTGGAATTAATGGTAACTACCAGCCCCTATGGTGCTCATTTTGAAAGTGTGGAGATGCATGATGATGGGATCCACCAGGATGGAGGTGCAGATGATCAGGTCTACGGTGCCTACATTCCCTATTTTTCTAATGGAATTCATGTAAAATATTATATAAGGGCACGGGATAATGATGCAGTTATACTTGAACCACAAAAAGCAGAAAGAGTATTTTTTGATTATACAATCGGATCTTCATCTCTTGCTGGATTCACCCCAACGATAAATGAAATAAATTATCATTCATCTGATAACTTTAATCCTGAAGATTGGGTTGAGATTTATAATCCAACAGATTCAATATTTGATATGAGCGATTGGGAATTTAAGGATGAGTCGGATGACCATATTTTTACTATTCCTCAGGGTACCCTGTTGGATCCAAATGAATATCTAGTATTGTGCAAGGATACGGCTGCTTTTAAGGATTACTTTCCAGGCGTTCATTCATATTTAGGCGATCTCGGGTATGGACTCAGTGGCGGCGGGGAACTGATCCGTCTGTATGATAATAGTGGGTTTTTAGTTGACTCATTAACATATGATGATGATGAACCTTGGCCATCAGAACCTGACGGAAATGGGCCCACGCTTGAGCTAACCAACCCTTTTCAGGATAATGGACATTTTTCTTACTGGTCAGCATCTGTTAATTATGGCACCCCAGGTGCGGTAAATAGTAATTATCTTGGTAAAATAACGGCTAGTACTTTGCCGGAAGGCTTCCGATTGTATCAAAATTACCCCAATCCATTTAACCCAGTTACAAATATCATGTATCATATCCCTAAAAGAGATGCTGCTATTGTGAAAATATTTGATGCGCTCGGAAGGAAAATAAGGATCTTGGATAGTGGCATTAAAGATTCTGGATATCACACTGTTAGTTGGGATGGTAAAGATAGTTATGGCAAGCAGGTAAGCGCTGGTATATATCTTTACCAGTTACAGATTGGACAATATGTACAGACTCATAAAATGGTACTGATTAAATAAATTTTCGTAATGATCCAATAGTGAGCCATAACAGCTGAGGAATTACCAAATGAAGACAATGAAAAATTGGCTGGATGAGTATGGTGAAAGCCATCAAAATCCAGTAAACAAGAAGATTCACTGGGTTTGCGTCCCCGCTATAATGTTCAGTGTTGTTGGTTTGTGGTGGTCCATACCACATGGATATATGCCAAATATTAGTGATAATCTTCAGTTAAACTGGGCTATTGTTATTACGATTTTCATACTACTGTATTATTTACGTCAATCCTTGTTAATGGCTGTTGGTATGATCATTATTGGCTTTGCTCTTTTAGCTGGCAATTATTATTTAGCCACAAATTTTCAAATACCATTATGGAAAATTTCACTAATAACTTTTGTGGTAGCATGGATAGGTCAGTTTATTGGACATAAAATCGAGGGAAAAAAGCCATCATTCTTTCAAGATATTCAATTTCTCCTTATTGGCCCAGCATGGTTATTATCATTTATATATAATAAGCTTGGGATCAAATATTAATTAAGTAATTTAATTTGCGATGCAGTTTATATAAACACTGCGTCACAAATGCATCATTTTGTTGTAATTTTTCAGCCAGATAATAAAAAACGATTAAGGAAAAAAATGATAGCAGTTATATCCCCCGCAAAAAAACTAAACTTTGATGCAGCATCGCCTATAAAAGCATTCTCAGAATGTGATTTCCTTGATAATGCAAAAACTCTTGTGAGACAGGTCAAGGACTATTCCTTTGATGAGATCATGAATTTGATGGGTGTCAGTGAAAATATCGCGGATTTGACAGTCCAGCGCTTCAATGATTGGAATTTGCCATTTACTGAAAATAATGCGAAACAGGCTGCACTGGCATTTAACGGCGATACCTATACTGGCCTTGAAGCAAATACATTCAGTGATGATGAGTTCGAATATGCACAGGATCATTTACGTATTTTATCCGGTCTTTATGGATTACTTCGCCCCTTGGACTTGATTCAGCCTTACCGGTTAGAAATGGGTACAAAAATGGATAATCAAATGGGAAAAAATCTTTATGACTTTTGGGGTAGTAAAATTGCTGAAGGGTTGCAAAAAGCAATAAAAGATCATGGTAGTAAGTACATTATTAATTGTGCTTCAGATGAATATTTTAAAGCGGTAGATCTGAAGGCTTTGGATACAACTGTTGTAAAACCTGTCTTCAAGGATGTGAAAAATGGCATACCAAAGGTAATTTCATTTTTTGCCAAACGAGCCAGAGGTATGCTGGCCAAGTACATCATCAAGAACAGGGTGGATAATATTGATGAACTACATGATTTTAACGAGAGTGGTTATGAATTCCATCATGAGCTATCCAATGATAAAGAACTGGTATATATACGTAGTTAGCCATACCGAAAAGAGTTTCTTTCATATATATTAATTCCAGAATTGTTATGAAATAAAATGGACCTTTCGCAATTCAAGGAATCACTCAACAAAAGTAGACCGAATGGTTTAACAAAATTATTGGAAGCACTCTGGTATGATGGTTCTGGTGATTGGGAAAAGGCTCATGAGATAACTCAGGAAATACACTCTGAAAACGCTGCAGAAGTACATGCCTATTTGCATAGAAAAGAAGGGGATAAATGGAATGCTAACTATTGGTATGAAAGAGCCCATAAACCATTTTGTGATGCGACACTGGATAAGGAGTGGCAGGCGCTTGTAAAGAAATTATTAGTAAATTGAATGAAACAAAAATTATTCAAAGATTAATAATATACTATGACTGTTAAGCCAATGCATTACAAATGTATCCATGTACAGAAAGCACAGGAATTACTAAATGATCCTGGTACGGTAATTGTTGATATTAGGGATAAGGTATCATTTCAGGCTGGCAATATTCCTAATTCCATCAACCTTTCAAATGAAGATATTGTTGATTTTCTTGATTCTACAGATCGCAAGGCACCTTTACTGATCTATTGTTATCATGGTATTAATAGTAAAGATGCAGCTGAATATTTTGTAAATAATGGATTTCATACTGTTTTTAGTCTTGATGGTGGGTATTCTGAATTTTCTCAGCAGAAGCTCTGATAAATATCACCGGATTTATTGTGGATGAATTCGAAAACCGTCCCTTGCTCATTTATGATGGAGAATGTGAATTTTGTGTCAAATGGGCTCATAAATTCAAAGTAATGGCTGGTAAGTACATTACATTTATTCCCTTACAAAATTTGCCGGTAAACTATGAATACGCAACTCGAGCAGCCTGTCTAAAATCTGTGCAATATATTGATATTGATAATCGCATTTCTAAAGGTGCCGAAGCAGTTTTCCAATTGTTTCACACAGCAAAAAAAGGGTCATTTTTACTTACCTGTTACAGACGAATACCAATTTTTAGATTTCTTACGGAATATGTTTATAGCTTGGTAGCAAGAAATCGCCACTTATTTTCGTAAACACTTGGTTATGTTAGTGGATCTAATCCAAAATCATCGAAAATCATTCAAAATAATAATCATAAATTTGATTGTTAGTTTATCTATACTGTTTGCAATGAATAATCAGAATAGCGTTAAAGAAGTCATTGTCAATGACGAGTGGTTTGCAGAAGTACAAATCGGCGAATACACGTTGAATTGCCGGATTGCAGGAATGGAGAACGATGGTGAAACGATTATATTACTACATGGTTTTCCGGAAACATCCTATATGTGGATTAACCTGATGAAAGTACTGGCAGAAAAAGGATATCGTGTAATTGCCCCTGACCAGCGGGGCTATAGTCCGAATGCCAGACCAACCTTTATCAAAGAATATTCACTCAAACATACTTCCAGTGATGTTCTCGCGATCGCAAATGCATATAATTTGCAACGCTTTCACTTAGTTGGCCATGATTGGGGAGCTTCCGTCGGCTGGGCATTCGTAGCTGAGTACCCTGAAAGATTATATAGCTGGACATCATTATCTATACCTCATATGAAAGCATTCCAGGAAGCATATCGATCAGATTTTGATCAACAGAGAAGAAGTAAATACATTGGCTTTTTTAATATGCCATTTTTCCCTGAATTGTATTTGTCATTCAATGACTATAATAATCTGAAAAATATCTGGCGTGCCCATGGTGACGAGGAAAAAGAAGCCTATTTATCCGTATTCCGCCAAAGCGGTGCCTTGCGCTCAGCATTAAACTGGTACAGGGCCAATATCGGCAGGCGCCGGAATCCCAGTGATCATATTAATTTTGGTATTGTTAGAGTACCTACATTATTCATCTGGGGGAACATGGATATGGCCATTGGTAGAAAGTCTATTGACTTGAATGAACAATATATGGCTGGCCCCTACAATTTTTTGGAATTATATGTTGGTCACTGGTTGATCCAGGAATCATTTGATGATGTATCAAAAGCTATAATAAACCATATTAAAACGTATTCACTGGTATATTATGAGCCGCAATTAGGAAAGAGGAAAAAATAAAAAAAGGGCGCTTAAGCGCCCTTTTTTGTTTCAATATTATTTTCTTGTCTTATTTACCTCTTCCCCAACGAGAATGCCGCATGAAGCGACGAGCCAGAGCACGGTGGATTTCTATAATCTCCAATTGTTTAGCAGTGAATACCGCCTGTTTTTCTTCGTGAAATGAAGCGGTAATATCCACAACATTGGTTCTATACTCTTCTGCTGTAAGGTTTATAATACCATTCACAAAATCATTATGTAGTGATTCCAATGCTTCTTTAAATGATTCTTCTAATAATTCCAAGTTTTGAATTTGCTCTGTGGTCATACCAAGAACATCATACATTTCCTGGCGAATCTTATCAGAATTGCCAGCATGTTTGCCAAAACCACCTTTGCCTCTGCGCCAGTGATCGTCTTTTTCCTTATGCATCGTCTCCAGTATTTCTTTCTGATCATCCGTAAGCAGTTTATCCATAGCTGCTCTAAACCATTCCATTAGACCCATCATTTCTAATTGCAATTCCTCTTTTGTCATTGTATCAGCTCTTAATGCTGTAAGGAGTTCATCCATAACCGTTATCTTATAATCGATCAATACATCGTATTCTGATTCTTGGTCAGCGGTAAGAATGGAGCGGATATATTCATCCATGCGCTGATGGTGGCGAAGCCGTTTGTGATGATGATCATTTTCCTCTGAAAACGCTTGTGGATCAAGATCATCAGGTGGAGATAATAATCTTTCCTTTTGTTCCTCGGTGAGATTCTCTTGCAGATATAAAGCCAATCGCCATAGAGATGCGTTATCAGGGTAATAATCACCGCCATTGCGTAAATGATCTTTACTATCAGACATTTGCCTGGCAGAAAAACCAAGGTTCTGGTCGAGATCATTGATCAACATATCATAGGCGTAGGGGTCCCCAGAATCGTTTCCGGCCCCAAAGAAATTTTCACAGCCTGTTGTAAAAAGTAGGCCGATGAATAATATTGGTAGTATTTGTTTCATTATTTTCTCCTTCATTGAATTTAGCCTTTTGACTAATAATAAAGAAATAAAGTTAAATTATTATTTTATCGGTATTATTAATATATAATTACTGATTCATGGTGAAGATGAGATTTAT
>CAJWGZ010000010.1 GCA_913041075.1 uncultured Fidelibacterota bacterium
TACCATTATAGATTTCTAAGTATTTATTGTTGCTGCTACCTTCCGCATATTCAGAGAAAAAGAGATCGATTGCGTCTCTGGACACTCGACCTCTCCCGCTTATGCTGTAGCGTCTATTCCCCGCTGCCTTTACGGGTAGTTTATTAATGTTGGTTCTTAATATTTCTATTTCGGCAGCATTAAGCGGTAATCCGTTGGAGTGTTTATTTAATACTGTTTCGATCTGTTTTTCATTTACATCCTCATCTGTAAATCCTGCGGCTGTATTTATATGGGTGTTGGTGTTTTTTCTTAAGGCATCTTTATCGGCAGCCTGGGCATAAAACAGACTAAACCCGAGCATTAATAGGGCAACTCTATATTTAAATTTGAACCTGTTCATTTCGCGCTCCAGAATTTGTTAAAAATTGTATCTACTAAAAATCCGATCTTCTAAGTGAAAAATATTTTACCGTAATATATAATGTGTACGATCAAAGAACAAGGTGTCGCTAAAAGTTGTGTTCCATGTCACGTTCTCATCGTCGGCCTAACAATCAAAGAATTGCAAAGGATAAATCATCTTTGACGGTACCCACAATGCGGTTAAACCGCTTGTCGGTCTTCAGGCTGGTCCGCACTTTTCTGTAAGCGTACAGCGCAGTGGTGTGATCCCTCCCACCAAAATGCATGCCAATAGTTGCCAGGGATAATCCCAGCAAATCACGACAAAGATAAACAGATAGATGTCTGGCCTCGGTAATTTCTTTGCGTCGACTCGGCCCCACAATATCGTCGGCGCGTACATTGGTTAGATTAGCTACACGACCAATGATGTCCTCTGCCGATATATCAGTCGAAACCGTGTCTCCCAACCTTTCCTTTAATACTTTTTTCACAAGTGGAAAATTTATATCGACCTGCGATAACGATGCGTGTGCCAAAAGCCTGATAATGACGCTTTCCAAATCACGAACATTATTTTTAAGGTGGGTAGCAATGAACTCAATCACCTCATAGGGTAAATCAAGGCTGTTTTGTTCGGCTTTATCCATGAGAATAGCCACCCGCGTCTCATAGTTGGGCGGTTGAACGTCTACAGACAAACCAGATTGAAAGCGACTCAGTAGTCGATCTTGCAGACCGGACATTTCGCCCGGATAGCGATCAGCCGTCATCACTATCTGACGGCCCAATTGATATAATTCGTTAAAGGTGTGAAAAAACTGTTCTTGGGTTTGCTCCTTTTTCTGGAAGAACTGAATATCATCAATTAATAACACATTGGCGTTCCGGTAGGACCTTGAAAATTCAGCGGTACGGTTTTTCTGGATTGAAGATATAAAATCTAGCGTAAACTTTTCGCTAGAAGCAATTACAACTTTTAGTTTGGGCGCAGTAGTAATTATTTCATTGCCAATGGCGTGCAATAGGTGTGTTTTCCCCAAACCTACACCACCATAAATAACAAGTGGATTAAAAGACTGTTTGCCTGGCGACTTGGCTACCGTCTGCGCCGCGGCTTTAGCAAACTGGTTGTTGGGGCCTTCGATAAATGCCGAAAATGTATATCCGGTGCTTAGGTGTGGAGGTAGTGTCTTTTTCAGGGTGCTTTTAACATCAATATTACCAGTTGTTTTTTCTAATTGGTTGGTTGCTTCAGTAGAGATAACATACTTGATTTCTCTCGGTCCAGCGCCTAGTTTTTCAAGTGTAGAGACAATGTGTTTACGATAATGCATATCTACCCACTCGGAGAAAAATTGATTGGGAACCTGTAAAACTAGTTTAGTGCCGTTTATGTTTAGTGGCTTGATTGGTTCAAACCATGTTTCAAAAGCGTGAGCCGGGAGCCGGTCCTTTAAGACGCTCTTGGTCTTATCCCAAATATAACTATGATCCATAAAATTGTTTTCCACAGGTTATCCACAACCCACAGTTCAATCAATTTAGCCACCATAAATAATTGTGAGCAATGAATGATTTGCGGTGTTTTATAAAAACCATAGGAAAAATTACTGTTTTATAATGCTTTTATTTAAAGAGCTGTGATTGTTATTTTCGGCGGCTTAATTATGGATCAAAAATGAAACGCACCTATCAACCCAGCAACCGTAAGAGAAAAAACAAACACGGCTTTCGGGCGCGCAAAAAAAGCGTTGGCGGAAGGCGTATTTTGAAAGCACGACGGCGGCGCGGCAGAAAAATTCTGTCGGCATAGCGTATAAGCAATTCAAATAAATAAACTATATATGTCTTAATGGATAGAAATTCACTGCTGGCGTTTCTGTTAATCGCGGTGATCATTTTTCTGATGCCAGAATACTATAAGCTGGTCTATCCTTCTACTCCCGGCGCCGACTCCCTTTTTGTAGACAGCGAAGAAAAAATTGAAGAGCTGCCGCTACTGGATTTAAATATAGCGCCCCCCCCTTCCCCTAATAAACCAGAAGAGACCGCAAGGTCCTTCTCTGTGCGCACTAATTTATACACCGCTGAAATCAGCGCTATCAACGGTGGCTCTATAGCGTCTTTTGTGCTCCATAATTATGCGCTTAATGATTCAGAAAGAGTTGAGTTAATAGACAATAATAATGTAAACAATTTAATGGTGGGCTTTAGATCCATAGATGGGGACGACATCTCTTTGTCTGGTGGCTGGGTTGCGGATAATGACTACGATATCAATATTTACGAAAGGGAAACCACGGTTACCTTTCATAAGGTGTTTGATGATAAACAAATATCCAGGTCGCTCACCTTTTATCCAAATAAATATATTATTGATATAAACGTGGATCTATCAGAAATCCAACGCTGGGTTTCTCAAGGCGTTTCAACGGTAAGCTGGCCTGGCGGGCTGCCTTTAACCGAGCCAAACAAAAAGGACGAACAGGTCTACTACCAGGCTATGGTTTTTCAGGGGGATGAAACATACACTCCTAAACCACAGAAACCCGCCCAGGCAAAATTAGAGCGCATGGACTACCCCACCGATTGGATTGCCATAAGAACAAAGTACTTTATAACAGCCTTGGTGCCACAAAAACAAGCTCCAGGTTCTCAGATCTTAGCAATACAGGAAAATGGTGATATAAGGTTTGATGTGGGTCTGTATTTTGATGTTAGTCGTCCTTTTTTATCCACACTCTATATCGGCCCCCTAGAATATAGTCGCATCAAACAACTGGGGAAAAATGTTGATCGAATAATGAACTTTGGGTGGGCGTTTATAAGACCAATATCCAAAATTGTACATTGGTTTTTAATCTTCTTATACAAGTATATACCAAACTATGGATTTGTCCTTCTTGTTTTTTCTGTATTGGTTAAAATACTGGTCTATCCTTTAACAGCCAAGAGCTACGCATCAACAAAAAAGATGCAGGCTATCCAACCAATGCTTAACGAGCTTCGCGAAAAACACAAGAACGATCAGAAAAAATTTGCCCAAGCCCAGATGGCCTTATTTAAAGAACATGGTGTTAATCCCTTAAGCGGCTGTGTGCCCATCTTACTGCAAATGCCTTTGTTGTTCGCCCTATTCACGGTTTTTCGTTCATCTATTGAGCTCCGGGGTTCTCCTTTTATATTCTGGATCAAGGATTTGTCGCGGCCAGACGCAGTCTTTAATTTGGGAATAAATATACCTCTCTATGGTGACCAGGTGGCCATCCTACCCATACTAATGGGCATCACTATGTTTCTTCAAATGAAATTAATGCCTACGCCACAGTCTGGCGGACAACAAAAATATATGATGTATTTTATGAATGGTTTTTTCGTCTTGATTTTTAATCAATTCCCATCGGGTTTGGTTTTGTATTACACCCTTTTTAATGTCCTCACCATACTGCAACAGAAATACCTCACTCCACAATCAAGCCTGGAAGTGCCTGGAAGGTCCCCTTAACAAAAGGAATGGCTAATGGCGATACAGTCGTCGCTCAATCAACTCCGTATGGTTATGGCGGCATAGGTGTTATTAGGGTAACCGGCCCAGACGCCTTACGAATCCTTGGCCGCCTGACAAACTTATCGAAAGAACGTCTTCGCGCCTTTAAACCTCGTTTAGTCTATAAAGAAATTGTTTTAGACGAAAACAAAGACCCGTTTGATGATGCTGTTCTTATTTATTTTAAGGGTCCCGAGTCATATACTGGTGAAGATTTGTTGGAAATTTCTTGCCATGGCAGTCCATATATCTTGAAATATATTATAGATCTCTGTATTAATTATGGTGCTTGCCCTGCGGGCCCGGGCGAATTTACTAAAAGAGCATTTATTAACGGTAAAATTGACCTGATGCAGGCTGAATCCGTTGCAAATATGGTTTCAGCATCATCCCATCGCGGTGTAAGCATTGCGCTTAATGGCTTGCGCGGCGCTCTTAGTAAAGAAATTGCAGTGGTGCGCGATAAAATAATTAATGTTTTGAGTTATTCAGAGCATTTGTTAGATGTGTCTGAAGAAGACATAGTGGACACAAACATTGCCCACATAATTAATAAAGTAACAAAAATACATAAAAAAGTGCAAAAATTGATAAAAAACTATAATACATGTCGCATCATGACCTCCGGCGCTGTCGTGGTGCTGTGTGGCCCACCAAACTCTGGTAAATCAACACTTTTTAATGCCCTTGTTGGTTCCGACCGTGCTATAGTAAACAAGGAGCCTGGGACCACTAGGGATCTTTTAGATGCGCTGATAATTATAGATGGTGTTCCCATAACCCTTGTAGACACCGCCGGGTTAAGGGATCCCGAGAACGACGTAGAAAGCGAGGGTATACAAAAAGCACGAGACTATATGAAAGGGGCGGACCTGGCTTGCATTATAAACGATATAACCAAAATTGAAGTAACAACTGAAATGCTTGATAATAACTTACTTAAGGGAACGCCTGTGGTAAATGTTTACAACAAGATAGACTTGATTAAAAAGGGTGTTTTGGAAAAATATTCTGGTGTTTTGAAGGGTGGTTTAATCACATCGGCGCTTACGGGCTCGGGGGTAGAAGAACTGAAAAAACATATCATTATAACCCTTGGTTTGGAAAACAATACTACTGAAACCTTTGGGATTACAACGCCAAGACAATATAATGCCATAATGAAATCTGATGTTGCTATGGCATCTGTTATAGAACTTGCTGGTCATGCCCCTATCCAGCTAGAGTTGATCAGTTTTGAGTTACAGAACGCACTGCGGGGCGTTGAAGACCTGTTGGGAATAAAAACGGCGGATGAAATACTAGACAACATGTTTAATAGTTTTTGTGTGGGTAAATAGTTTCACGTGAAACCAAGAACAAAATATCAGGTGTTGGTTGTCGGTGCGGGGCACGCTGGAATTGAGGCCGCGCTGGCTGCGGCGAGGTGTGGATCCGATGTTGCCCTAATTACAATAAATAAAAGCACCATTGGGCGAATGGCTTGTAATCCTTCAATTGGGGGCCTAGCAAAAGGTCAAATGGTTAGAGAGGTTGATGCTCTTGGCGGCGTAATGGGGTCGGCAGCCGATTTTTCGGGAATTCAATTTAAAATCCTGAACAGATCTAAGGGTCGCGCTGTATGGTCGCCGCGAGCCCAAGTTGACAAGCGCTTATATGAACAATATGTGAAAGATCGCGTAATAAAATCGCCAGGCATAGACATTGTTGAGGCGGAGGTGGCCGCCCCTATCATAAAAAACGGTAAGATAGCTGGAGTAAAAATCGTTGATGGTTGCGTTATAGATGCGGATACTGTCGTTTTGACAAATGGAACATTTTTAAACGGATTAATTCACATTGGACAGAAAAAGATACCGGCTGGTAGAATGGGAGAGCTTGGGTCGGTTGGAATAACTGAAACCTTGGCGCAATTTGGATTAGGTTGCGGTCGACTGAAGACAGGAACGCCACCAAGGCTATTTAAAAACAGCATTGATTGGAGTAGATTAGATAAAATAGATGGTGATGATAAACCGGCTCCCTTTTCACATTTTCATGAGTATTTTAATCCACCAAACGTCCCTTGCTACAGCATTGCTACTAATTGTGAAGCGCACGACATAATAAAAAACAATATAAATCAATCCCCTATGTTTTCTGGTGACATCCGGGGGGTTGGACCAAGATATTGCCCATCAATAGAAGACAAAATAAATCGCTTTTCAGATAAAAGCTCTCATCGCCTAATTTGCGAACCGGAGTGGACTGGGTCAGATCAAATTTACTTAAACGGCTTTTCCACTAGCCTACCAGAAGAAGTACAGCGCAAATCATTGCAATGTATACCGGGCTTTGAAGGTGTTCAATTCGTTAGGCCCGGTTATGCCATAGAATATGATTATATTTATCCTTATCAGTTAAAAATGACGCTGGAATCTAAAAATATTCCAGGGCTTTACCTTGCCGGCCAAATTAACGGCACCTCGGGGTATGAAGAAGCAGCTGTGCAGGGGCTTATGGCTGGTGCAAATGCTGGTTTATTTTTAGCGGGGCGCGACCCGCTTGTCTTAAAGAGGTCGGAAGCGTATGCCGGCGTTATGATTGACGACCTCATAACAAAAAGCACTCCGGAACCATATAGGATGTTCACTTCTAGGGCTGAACATCGCCTGGTCTTGCGATATACAAACGCCAACAGAAGGCTAGGGCCCAGGGCACTGTCTTGCGGGTTAATAAGTGAAGACAAACACCGCGTTATGGTTGATCAAACAACGGCGATAGACAAAGCTTTCTCAGAGTGTGGGCTTTCAGTTACGCCAGAGCAAGTTAATGAACAAATAATACTGTCTGGTGGTGTACCTATTGATCAAAAAACCCCACTAAAAACGCTTTTAAAAAGGCCAGAGGTTTTGCTTTCAGACTTTGATAGTCTGGCAATTAGTTGTCCCGCTGTAGCCTCTCCTTATAAAGATGAGGTTTTATTAGAGGCAGAAACAATGATTAAATATCGTGGTTATATTGATAGAAGCAATCTGCATATAAACAAAGTTATCAAAAGCGATATGGTTGAAATAAATCCTCACTTTAATTATAATTCCGTTATTGGTTTGTCCTCTGAATCAAAGGAAAAACTGTGTTCTATAAAACCAGAAACACTTGGACAGGCAATGCGTATCTCTGGTGTGACTCCTGCGGATATTTCCGTTTTATCTATATTTATCGCTAAACATGATCGAGTTTCACGTGAAACATGACGTCAGTCAATCCCCTATTATACGCGCTCTCTAACATAAACGAGATACAGCAATTTGGCGATTCTCTAGCAAGAAAGGTCAGCGCTTCTTTAGTCTTGTCCAGCGCTGTTGTGCGCAGTTATTTTATTGGGGCTATTGCTTTAAATAACAAGCTTGTAGTAATTAGTGACGATTCTTTTTCCCTTTATCATGAATCTGTTGGGGTAAGTTCTTTACGATCACAATATCTTCCTACTGTTTTTGGCGAGGAATTCTTTCCGGAAACCTTCAATCGTTCAAAGTCAAAATATGTTCAGGCAATGGCTACTTCTCTTGCTGGCGATCGGCCCAGCATTATATTTACAGAGGGTAGTTTAGAAGAACATGTCCCGCGGTCTGTTTTATCTAAAAAGGACACTAGTTTACGTGTGCATGTTAATGACCGGCTCTTAATTTCAGACATAATGAAGACATTAAATAGCTATGGATATGATGAAAATATTGAAGCTAAAAATATCGGGGAGTGTGCGCGACGTGGTGGGATCGTTGATGTTTTTCCAACAAATACAAAAAACCCAATTAGAATAGAGTTTAATGGTAATGTTATTACAAGTATAAGGTATTACAATCCTACGTCTCAAGTGTCTATAGAAACAACAAACAACATAATTATACCTACAATTATTAAAGATATAAGTGACGTATTATCAATTACATATAATGATTTATTTAAGAGGTTGGGATATTCGACTGTGGTTGTTCGACTGGTGAACAACTCATGCCTGATAGAGTTCGCTGGGCTAAGCGATCATAACAAAATTGAAACAATTAAGATAAAAGACATATCTATAAAACCCGATGAACAAATAACGAAATATGAAAAAGACTTAACCGGTTTTTATGTGGTTGGTGATAACCTAAAACCAAAAGAATATTTTCCGAACAATTTTATTTACATAGATGGACATATAAATGGAAATATTTTTATTTATGACAGCGGTATAGCAATAATTAAACATGATAATATAAAAAAAGTAAATAAAAATAATCAAAAAAGAAGCGAAGAGTATTTTTACTCATATAAATGGGGAGACTACATCACCCATGTTGATTATGGGGTGGGTATATATCGGGGACTTGTAAAAAAACATAATAAAGATTATCTGAAATTAGAGTACGCAAATAATTCCACTATTCACCTTTTGGCCCAACGCATTGATATGATCGCTCCATTCGTTGGGACAAAAAATATAAAGATAAATAATATTGGTAATAGGGCGTGGAGTGGCAGAAAGAAGAAAACCGAAAGAAACATCCAAGACATCATTGAAGATATGGTTGACGTGAATAAAAACAGGCTTCTAAGACGAGAAGTGGCTTATAAAAAAGAAGATTATCTAGAAAAATTGTTAGGAGAAAGCTTTCCATATACTGAAACGGGCGATCAGGCCGCCGCAATTAAGGACATTTATAAGGACATGGTTACGCCCGGGCTAATGGACCGGCTAATTATCGGAGATGTTGGTTTTGGAAAAACAGAGGTTGCTTTGCGGGCCGCAGCAAAAGCAGCTTTTTCTGGTGTCTTGGTAATGGTGGTCGTTCCAACAACAATTCTAGCTAACCAACATTATATATTATTTAAAAATAGACTAGAAAATTTTGGCGTAACCGTTGAGATGTTGTCGCGGTTTGTAACACAAAATAAACAAAAAGAAATTATTAATAATATCCTTAATAAACAGGTCGACATATTAGTGGGCACCCATAAGCTGCTAGGCGAAGCAATACCAAAAAACAGGCTTGGTTTGTTAATAATTGACGACGAACATCGTTTTGGAGTCATACATAAAAATAAACTATTAAAATTAAAAAAATCTGTCGACGTATTAACACTCACGGCAACACCCATACCGCGAACACTTCAGCAATCGCTCCTTGGCTTAAAAACCGTAAGTTTAATTAACACCCCTCCTGTTAAAAGGGTACCCATAAAAACCCAGGTTATCTATCAAAACTGGGATTTCATAAAAAAGATAATGGAGTTAGAAATAAATCGCGGTGGACAGGTTTATTTCCTACACAACCGCATCGAGTCAATGCAGTTTTACGAAAAAAAGATTATCGAACTACTACCTAGTACCAACATAGCATCTGCACATGGAGAGATGAATAGTAAAAGTTTAGAAAAAATAATGCTTTCTTTTTTTGAAGGGAACATACAGGTGCTGATAACAACAACCATTATAGAGGCCGGGTTGGACGTCCCCAACGCAAACACAATCATCATAACCGCTGCACACATGTATGGATTGTCTCAGTTGTACCAAATTCGGGGCCGCGTAGGGCGCGGTGAGCGGCAGGGTTTTTGCTATTTAGTTATACCAAAAGAAGACAGTCTTACTGTGGGCGCCATTGAAAGACTAAAAACAATACAAGAAAATACGGACCTTGGCTCTGGGTATAGAATATCCATAAAAGACTTGGAACTTCGCGGGGCGGGCAACGTGTTTGGCTATGAACAAAGCGGATATGTTTCTAGCGTTGGTTATCATCTTTATTGCAAAATGTTCAATGACGAGCTAAACAAATCAAGGGGGACAGGAAAAAACATCTGTATACCGAAAATACAGTATTTCGGAAACGCGTCGTTCAGCGATAATTATATACCCCTATCACAAGATCGTTTATATTATTACCAGCGACTTTCTGCCGCTAAAAACAAACAAGACATAGCCGCTGTTCAAGAAGAAGTTGCAGACCGCTACGGTAAGCCTGGCCCGGGCACAACAAATCTATATAAAATAACTGAAATAAGAACCGCATATACACAAACGCTTGTGAAAAACATTCTAATCGAAAAAGATCGGATTGTGCTTACGTTAGTAGATGCCGACCCCAAAACAGCAAACGAAATGTCTGTCGGCAATTTAATGAACACCCTAGAAGGTGCCGGGATAAAATACATGTTTAAACAATTAAAAAAAAACAGTCTCGGGTTGGAACTTTTCTGCGATGTGGAAAATGGGCCACTGACAATGCTTATGCGGAATGCAGAACTGTTCTATTATGATAACAATAATACTTAATTTATGATGATGTATAAAGGTTCGGCCACAGTTCTAATTGCTCTCTTAACGCTGGCCAACTGTAACAAAACAAACGAAAATGTCGACGTGTTGGCGAGGGTGGGAAGTGCTGTTCTTACTAAAAACGAAGTAATAAATCGATTTCCTGAGTATAGAACGGCAGACGTAGAAAACCAGGTAACCCAATGGGTCAACGCAGAACTTCTTTATGTTGCTGGTGTTCGTGCCGGTGTTAACAAAGACGTTGCCATTGTGGCTCGGGTCGAAGACTATCAGAAAAAGCTTATAGGGCAAACATATTTAGAGATGGTCTTACGGTCCCGGGTTGGCGTTTCAACCGACGAAATAAAAGATTTTTATGAAGAGCAAAAAGAAACGTTTAGACGCCGTCATGGAGAGGCTTTAATCAACAGTTTTAACGTAGACAATAAAAAGGATGCTAACAAAATAAGAGTTTTTCTAGAAAAGGGTGCTGGCCATAAAAAACGTAATGAACTATTTGAAAAACATGGCGTTACTGCAATTAGTGTTGAAGAAAACCAACTTCTGCCAGCAATAAATAAAGCTGTTTTTGGTGGAACAAAAAGTAATTACATCGGCCCAATTAAATCAGGCGACAGTTATGCTGTTGTCGAGGTTATAAAAAGATTTCCAAAAGGAACTTATCGTAGCCTGGACGATGTCTATGACCATATTTATTTGGTGATCCAAAAAAGAAAAGCGGTGATCCAATCCGCCGCCATTATAGACAGCTTAAAGCAAGAATATTTATTTGAGTTAAATGTTGGGGGGTTGTAAACAATGTATAAATTCATTAAAACTTTATTTCCTTGTCTGTTCTTTTTATGCGGACAAAATCAAGATATGCCGATAGATGGTATTGCTGCAATTGTCGGTGAAAATATTATTTTAAAAAGCGATGTTTCCCAGGTGGTTGGCATGACCGCGCTACAAAGGGGTTTAGATGTTTCCAAAGATAGGGCTATTCTCGAAAAATTACAGGGAGATGTATTAGGCTCTCTAATAGATCAAAAGGTCATTCTTGAAATGGCAAAATTAGATTCAATAGAGGTGGCAGAAAAAGATGTGGAGCGTGCCTTAGAACAACAAATAGAAACATTCATAATGCGTGCAGGAACCGAAAAAATGGCAGAAACAATGTTGGGCCAATCCCTGAATGATTTCCGCAGGGAATATTGGTATGATATGCGCGACAGGCTTATAACAGAACAATATCAGCAACAATTAATTATGTCAGTAAACATCAACAGGGAAAATGTGGTGAATTTTTTCACCAGCTATAAAGATAGTTTACCAAGGTTCCCTGTAACAATGAAAATTAGACACCTTCTAATAAGAATAAAGCCAAGTGAAAAAAGCCGATCAGATGCTGAAAAAAAAATAAATACCGTACGCGAAAGGATTCTTGCTGGTGAATCTTTTTCAGCTCTAGCTGAAATATATTCTGCTGATCCAGGTTCAAAAAACAACGGTGGTTCTTTAGGATATATACGCAGAAATCAAATGGTGAAAGATTTTGAAACCATCGCGTTCACACAAGAAATAAATATGCTTAGCGAACCCGTTGAAACCTCGTTTGGTTTCCATATTTTGGAAACAACAGAAAAGTCTGGTGAAAAAATAAAAGTCAGACACATTTTGATATCCCCAGCAATAACAGAAGAAGATGAAACTAATACATATAATTATGCAATGATGCTGCGAGACAGCTCTAAAGACTTAGCTTCTTTTAAAAAATTAGTAACAAAATACTCTGATGATGAGCCAACAAAAAAAATAGGTGGTGATTTAGGGTGGATAACACCTACTAATTCACCAATTCCGGCAATTGCAGAAGTTTTAGGTCTACTAGAAAAAGATGAGTGTAGTCGACCTGTTAAATCAGATCACGGATATCATTTATTATGGGTTGAGGCGGTAAAACCCGGGGGCCATCCTTCGCTTGAAACACATTGGGTAGAAATAGAAGAAATAGCGCTTAATCATAAAAGAATGGAATATTTCCAGGAATGGGTTGAGGCTGCACGCACCAACATTTTTATAGATATAAAATAATAATTTTTAGTAAAAAAGGAAATTCACCGAATTTTCAACAATTTATTCAATAAGTATTTTTGTTTCAATTATAACCGTTTTTTACAGACCTTATGCAAATAATTAACAATAAATCATAGTTTATACACATGAAGAAATAGTTTAATCAAACCTGAATTATATCATTATAACAAACAATTAAATATCTGAAAAAATTATTTTTACACATTCACCTTAACATATATAAATAATATAAAATAATTTATATTTATATTTTAATATAGCTTACATCTTTTATTCTCAATAAAATGATTAAAAATACCTTGTGATATGAACCCATATTAAGTAATGTTCAACAACAATTATTTAAGATAAAAACCATTAAATATTTGATCCATTTACCAAAAAATTTATGAAAAATTCCACCTCGAAATCTGAACTTCAAAAAGCCCTTCAAAAACTTTCAAAAGCAACACCAACTCGATCAACAATACCAATATTAAGTTGTGTTCTAATTGAAGCAGGAGAAACAGGAACGACACTTAGAACTACAGATCTTGAAATAACAATTATAACATCCATAGAAAGCAGTATTGAAGAAACCGGCTCTGCAGCAATACCGCTTCAAACCTTATTAGAAATAACCTCTGAATTACCTGATGATACTCGTATAACAATAGATGTTAATGAAAATAATAATGTTAAAATAGTTACAGATATTGGATCCTATGATTTGATGGGCAAACCAGCCGAGGAATTTCCAGTAAATCCCGAAGCCAATCAAGGAGTTGAATCAGGTATAGAAGCAAATGTTTTGAACGAAATGATATCAACAATTAGTTTTGCTGTAAGTAAAGATGATCTCAAGCCAGCGCTTACGGGGGTTTATTTCAAATTTGAAAAGGACATTCTTACTGCGGTTGCTACAGATGGCCACAGATTAGCTAAATATGTGCGTAACAATTTTGACGCTGGGAAGTTTGAGGGAGAGGTTATAATCCCCAGGAAATTTTTAAATATAATTACCGCATATATTAATAATGATGAACAAATACAGCTTTTGTTAGGAGACAATGTTTTTACAGCCACCATAGGCACAGACACAATATATACCCGCATAATTGAAGAGAGATTTCCGGACTATCAAAGTGTTATACCTACCGATAATGAAAAAGAAATCAAAGTGGATTGTAATAATTTTCTTTCCGCAGTTAAGCGCGTTTCAATATTCTCAAATAAAGCCACCCACCAGATTGCAATACGCGCTGAAAGCGGCTCAGCAACCATAACAACAGAGGACCCTGAAAAAGCGTCTAAGGCCCAGGAAAAAATAGAGATAGAATATGTTGGTGATTCAATTGACGTGGGTTATAACGCAGCATATTTAAAGGATATATTAGCACACATGAATTCCAATGAAATAGTAATAAGACTTAATACGCCAATCAGCGCCAGTCTTTTTTATCCAACTTCACTCGATGATAACGTAGAAGTCACAATGTTGCTGATGCCTATTCGTTTGAACGACTGACCCGCTATTAGCAAAACCGTTATAAAATGAAATCCATTAAAACAGTGCTAAATACATATTTATTTAAAACAGGTCTTGACGTGGGTGTTAATCAACAACAAGCGGTGAACCTTTGGCCAACAGCGGTAGGTAAAAAAATAGCTGAAAACACGACCGTTCAAGACGTTAAACACGGAGTATTAATTGTGCGTGTGGATTCTCCTATTTGGGCACAGGAACTTCAATTTCAAAAGAAAGAGGTCTTATTCAAAATTAACAAAACCCTGGGGAAAAAAACGATAAAGGACATCAGGTTTGTATGACTGAAGCGGTAGTTCCACGAGCCTACAGCGCAGAGAGCATTAAGGTTCTTGAAGGACTAGAAGCCGTCCGCAAGCGTCCGGCCATGTATATTGGAGACCTTGGAAAGCGCGGCCTACACCACCTTGTATATGAAGTTGTTGATAATTCTATTGACGAAGCCCTTGCGGGTCACTGTACAAAAATAACTGTTACTCTTAATATTGATGGATCTGTAGCCGTTGAGGATAACGGACGCGGTATTCCGGTGGGCCTTCACAAGGAAGAAAACAAGCCGGCTGTTGAGGTTGTTATGACAGTCTTACACGCAGGTGGCAAATTCGACAAAGACAGCTATAAGGTTTCTGGTGGGCTTCATGGCGTCGGGGTTTCTGTTGTAAACGCACTATCTAAATGGTTGTGGGTGGAGGTTAAAAGAGACGGAAAAAAACACAAACAGGACTATAAGAAAGGAATAACACAAAATAAATTAAAAGAATTAGGTACGACAAAAAAATCAGGCACAAAAGTATGTTTCCATCCAGATGGAGGAATTTTTGATGAAATTATTTTTGATTATAATATTATAGCCGAACGACTAAGGGAGTTGGCCTATTTAAACCATGGGTTGGAAATAGTTTTAAAGGACGAGCGCTCTGACACGCCGACATCAGACACCTTCAAGTTTAAGGGTGGATTAAGTGATTTTGTAAAATATTTAGATGAAAAAAACAATCCACTGCACAATAAAATAGTCACAGTAAAAAAAGAAGACACAGCGGTTCCTGTAGACGTTGCGCTGCGCTATAGTAACACCTATAACGACAACATCCTTACTTTTGTTAATAACATCAACACAATTGAGGGGGGGACCCACCTTTCTGGTTTTCGTTCTGCCCTAACAAGGTCTATGAATGTTTATGCGACCAAGAACAATTTAATAAAATCAACAAAAAACGAAAAATTAACACTTAGCGGCGAAGATTTTCGCGAAGGTCTTACAGCAATTATAAGCGTTAAGGTTGCTGAGCCACAATTTGAAGGACAAACCAAGACAAAGCTTGGAAATGGTGATGTAAAGGGGGTTGTTGACAAGGCGGTTTACGAGGGCATTTTGGACTTCTTAGAACAAAACCCTTCTATTGGTAGGCGCATTATCGAGAAAGCGCTATTAGCTGCACGCAGTCGCTCGGCCGCTAGAAAAGCGCGTGAGCTTATTCGTAGAAAGAGCGCGTTGGGAGGTTCTTCCCTTCCGGGAAAGCTTGCCGATTGTTCTAATCGAGACCCCGCCTTTTGTGAGCTTTATTTGGTAGAAGGAGACTCTGCCGGTGGATCAGCAAAACAGGGCAGGGATCGCCGCACACAAGCCATCTTACCGCTTAGGGGAAAGGTTATAAATTCTGAAAAGGCGCGCGTGGACAAACTCCTTTCAAACAACGAAGTACAATCTATGATAACAGCCCTAGGAACAGGCTTTGGAGGCGCGGAGGACGAGACGGGAGAAAAATCAACGGGTGATTTTGATATAGAAAGATTGCGCTATCACAAAGTTATTATTATGACAGACGCTGACGTAGATGGGTCACACATACGCACCTTACTGCTGACGTTTTTCTACCGAAAAATGAAAGGAATTATTGATGGAGGCTATTTATATTTAGCGCTACCCCCACTTTATCGAATTTCTCAGGGAAAAAAGGAAGCCTATGCCTATGATGACAATGAAAAAGATCTTACGGTTGAACGCATGCAAAAGGACAATAAAAACACCAAGATCAACGTTCAGCGTTATAAGGGTTTGGGAGAAATGAACCCAGAACAGCTGTGGGAAACAACAATGGACCCCGAGCGGAGAACCCTGATGCAGGTTACCGTAGAAAGCGCCAGCATGGCAACAGAAACCTTCCAAAACCTTATGGGGGCCGACGTGGAAGCCCGCCGTTCCTTCATTGAGAAAAACGCAAAATTTGTTGTAAATCTTGACGTTTAGCACACAAGGAAACATTAATGGTAGACTATAACAGAGACAACACCCTGCCCCGCGACATAGTCGATGAAATGAACGAAAGCTATCTTAATTATTCTATGTCTGTGATTGTGTCTAGGGCCCTTCCAGATGTTCGAGATGGTTTAAAACCAATCCACAGAAGGATTCTTTACGGAATGAGCGAGCTTGGGTCACACTGGAATCGCCCCTACAAGAAATCGGCACGTATTGTGGGAGATGTTATGGGTAAATATCATCCCCATGGGGACGCATCTATATATGATGCACTGGTTAGAATGGCCCAGGACTTCTCAATGAGACACGAACTGGTAGATGGGCAAGGAAATTTTGGTTCTGTGGATGGAGATAGGGCCGCAGCCATGCGATACACCGAATCGCGAATGACAAAACTTTCCGGTGAAATGCTTAAGGACTTGGAAAAAAATACGGTGGATTTACAACCAAACTTTGATGAAACACTAACCGAGCCCACCGTACTGCCAGCAACTGTTCCAACACTGCTTATTAATGGATCGGAAGGAATTGCTGTAGGAATGGCCACCAAAATACCGCCACACAACATGAACGAAATAATTAACGGCCTTGTGGCTCTTATTGATAATAAAAACCTTACAACAGTAGAATTAATGGAACACATAAAAGGGCCCGACTTTCCTACAGCAGGCTTGATCTTGGGCGTGGACGGTTTAAAACAAGCGTACGAGACTGGTCGGGGAAAAATAAAAATGCGCGCCCGGGCACACATTGAAACCACAAAAAGCGGTAAAGACAACATTGTGATAACAGAGATGCCCTACCAAGTAAACAAAGCAAATTTGATTGAAAAGATAGCAGACCTAGCCCGAGACAAAAGAATACAGGGGATCACAGAGCTACGTGACGAATCAGATAAAGATGGCGTCCGCGTGGTAATAGAATCTAAAAGAGACGCCATACCTGAGGTTATATTGAACCAGCTTTATAAACACACACAACTACAGGACACCTTTGGTATTATTTTATTGGCGCTAGTTGGGGGTGTGCCCAAAATAATGCCCATTAAAGAAGCGCTTAATCATTTTATTGATTTTCGCCATGAAATTGTTGTTCGCCGCACAGAGTTTGATTTAAAAGGCGCTGAAGAGCGGGCACACATTCTAGAGGGCTTAAAAATTGCGCTTGATAATATTGATGATGTAATAAAAATCATTCGTGCAAGTAAAGACCCCACGATGGCCAAAGAGGGTCTGATGAACAATTTTAGGCTCTCTGAAAAACAGTCACAGGCAATTCTAGACATGCGCCTGCAAAAACTCACCGGCCTTGAGGTAAATAAGGTTGTAGAGGAATATAAAGAGGTAATAAAGCTTATAACCCACCTCAAGGGTATCCTTGAAAGCCATGCTCAAAGAATGTCTATCATCAAGTTAGAACTTCAAGAAATGAAAGACCTATATGGTGACCCGCGTCGCACAGAAATCATCCCAGTTGACAGCGATTTTACAATGGAAGACATGATTGCTGACGAAGAGGTTGTGTTAACAATTACACATGAGGGATATATAAAGCGGACTGCATTGAATACATATCGCACCCAGCGTCGCGGTGGGCGTGGAGTTCAGGGAGCAACCAGCAAAGAAGAGGACTTTGTCGAACATCTGTTTATCGTCAATACCCACAACTATATGCTGTTTTTTACAGATCGTGGAAAATGCCACTGGTTAAAGGTGTATGACATTCCCCAAGGAGGGCGCGCAACGCGAGGAAGAGCAATTGTCAATCTCATTGGCTGTGAACCCGGAGAAAAAGTTGAGGCGTTTGTAAGTGTAAAAGACTTTGACGATCAACACTATATTGTTATGGCCACCAGGAATGGGCTTGTAAAAAAGACCGCGCTATCCGCCTATAGTAAACCACGAAAAGGAGGGATATATGCTATTGACATCCGCGAGGGAGACACCCTAATTGAAGCACGAGTTACTAATGGTGAAAACGACATCTTGTTAGGTACGCGCGAAGGAAAATCGATTCGGTTTTCAGAAAAAAACATACGACCTACCGGAAGAAAAACCATGGGCGTAATAGGCATTAGGCTTGGGTCCAAAGAAGATTACGTTATTGCCATGCTGGTTGTGAAAAGGGAAGGAACAATTTTGGTCGCAACTGAAAAGGGGCTTGGTAAACGCACTGACGTGATTCAGTACAGAACTCAAACAAGAGGAGGTAAGGGAGTCATGACAATGCGGGTCACTGAAAAGACAGGTAAAATGGTTTCCATTATGGAGGTGGTGGACGCTGACGACCTAATTGTAATTACAGATAAAGGAGTGCTTATGCGTCAACCCGTATCTCATATAAGAACAATAGGCCGCGTAACCCAAGGGGTTAAGCTTGTTAAGCTTGATGATGGATCGAAAATTTCTTCAATTTCCCGCGTTATTAACGAAGAGGATCCAAGGGAAAATAATGACAAAGCCGAAGCCGCTCACGAAGGAAAAAGCGAAGAAATCCCCATTGTTGAAAAAAAAGTAGAAGAAGAAAAAAACATTGATAACGATAAGGCATAAACCTGCTTGATAGAATTAGGCGGGTTAAAGATAAAATTGACTCAGCCCTAAAAAAGAGCAACCGTGTCGACAGCGTTACAATCGTCGCTGCAACAAAATCACGGAACCAAAAAACTGTTGAAACGTGCATTCGTAACGGCATTATCGATATTGGCGAGAACCGAGTGCAGGAGGCCGTTAAAAAGTTTAACGCTATCGAACCCGAACTGGTATACAACAAAAGAATGATTGGCCACCTGCAAACAAATAAAATTAATAAAGCACTACGAATTTTCGACACCATAGATTCTGTAGACAGTCTACGTATAGCCAAACAACTGGTAAAAAAATTAAAACAAACAAAAAACCCGTTATTTGTATTATTAGAGATCAACACTAGCGGTGACAAAACAAAATTCGGTTTTGATCCAAACAACGACCAAGACCTGTTAGAAGCCATAGCATTAGACAAAATTATTGTTGGTGGACTGATGACCATTGGACCCGCATCACAAGAGAAGGAAAGCACCAGCAAAGCCTTTGCGCGGCTCAGGAAAATCAAAGAAAACATTAATAGACAGGTTGTTCGAAATAAAAAACTAACTGTTTTATCAATGGGGATGAGCAATGATTATGAACTGGGAATATACGAGGGAAGCACAATGGTTAGGCTTGGAACAGCATTGTTTGGACCTCGGTAAGAATGATTAATAAAACCACCGATTTATATTATTTATGTGCGGGCCCCAGCACCTGGGGATTGAATGTTGGGATTTTTAAAAAACTGGCTGGCCATGTTTTTGGTATAATGAACGACAAGTTGATTGTTTGGCCCAAAAGACTTTCATCACGAAACTGTAATCCAAAAAATATTCACACCTTAAGGGCGTCGGCAAAGAATAGAGACATTGTAATTATAGATCGTATAAAGAGCGAAACATCCAAAGTGAACATTGGTGGGCACGTGAACAGATCGGGTGAAAACTACTTAATTGGCATGACCCCGCACCACAAATATCCCCAATTTCCAGACATGACGCATATTTATAAAACACACCCACACAAAACATCTAAAACAGTACACACTATTGGGCCAAAACGCTTTAAAAAAGCCGAATTAAACAGCAAAATAATTTGGAGTGAAGGAATTGGTCTTGTGGCGCCCGTTTTTCATTATTTTGGTTATAACATAAAAGGATTCGGAGTAAATAGCGCTAATTTGCTCAAACAATATTTTTGTTGAATTGAGGTGGTTACCAAATCTTATTCTGATCCATCCCAAGAAAGAAAACAGCTTAAACAATTATAACCAAAGACAGCCAAACCCATCCTTTGTGATGTTTTTTTTGTGGGGTGGTGAACGGCTTTTTCTACAAAAGACAACAAAGACTTCCTAACGTCCCTAAGACAGCTCCTTTGAAATCTGTATACCAAGATTAACGTTGTTTATCGCCAAAGCCTTATTGGTTTCCAAGCTCCTTCCATCCGTCTTTTTCACAATTTCTTTGAGCAAAAACGGCGTTAAGTCTTTCCCTTTTATTTTCTTTTCTCGTGCATATTTAATGGCGCCACAGATGATATTTTCTATTTCTTTATCTGGGATTTCATCTTTTTCAGGAACAGGGTTAACGACCAGGGTTGACATGTTTAGCCCTGTCTCAATGTTTTTTCGATAAACATGAGCAGCTTCACCAGGGCTTTCTATGCGCAAAAGGCCACAAAGCCCGGAATTGCGTGAATAAAAAGCCGGGAATTCATTAGTCTCAAAACCCAAGACTGGAATTCCTAGGGTTTCCAACGCTTCTAGTGTCTTGGGCAGGTCAAGAACAGCCTTTGCTCCGGCCGAGACGACAACCATAGGTATTTGTGAAAGCGAAATCAAATCTTGAGAAACGTCAAACGTTTTTTCAGCACCTCGGTGCACCCCTCCAATGCCGCCGGTGGAGAAAACCGAAAGCCCAGATTGATGGGCGATGTGCATGGTAGCAGAGACAGTGGTTCCCCCGCTCCATTTTTTTGCAATGGCGATGCCCAATTCTCGCCGAGACACTTTTTTAGTGGATGCATCTTTTGCTATGAATTCGATCTGCGCTTTTTCCAGACCGACACAACACTCACCCTTAATAACGGCGATTGTAGCTGGAACCACCCCCTGTTGTCTGCAAATAGATTCAGATTCTAAGGCAAACTCAACATTGTCTGGGTGGGGCATGCCGTGTGCTATAATTGTCGATTCCAATGCTAAAACCGGCATCCCGGCAACTAAAGAAGATTCAACTTCCGCCGAAAAACGGATTTTCATTAACAATTCAAAATATTCATTGGGTTAATTTCACCGCTGTTTTACTAAAAGACCATGAAAAGAATTGACCCTAAAAAATACAATTTGACATCTCGAACCACCCTGTATAAAAAAATGGACGATATTTTTATCATAATCGATCGAAAAAGCAGGATTATAATGAAAGACGGCTACAGAATATCCGAACAGG
>CAJWGZ010000011.1 GCA_913041075.1 uncultured Fidelibacterota bacterium
AATCATTGATATCAGATCCAGTGATCTTGAAGCCCAGGTTCAATAGCAGTTCAGCGATACCGCTCATGCCGATGCCGCCAATACCTACAAAGTGTACTTTCTTAACGTGTCGGAACATCAGCTGTAGGCGACCTCAAAAATTTTATCGACGATCTCTTCCGTGGCATTTGGTTTCCCCAGACTAAGTGCTTGGGCGCCCATGGCGGTCAATTTGTCCGCATCACCCAATAGCCCGATGATCGTTTCCTGCAGGTTGGCAGTAGTTAGGTCGGCCTGCTGGATCATGACTGCCGCCCCGCCCCGGACCATTGTTTCCGCATTCTTCGTCTGATGGTCTGCGGTAGCGCGGGGGAGGGGGAGGAGGATGCTTGGCATACCGCAGACCGATAACTCAGACAGTGTTAACGCACCAGCTCGCGCCACAGCAATATCACTGAGTGCGTAGGCGTGGGCCATTTCTTTGATGTACGGTTTGATCCTTACCGTATCACTTTCCAATTCTTTTAGGGTTTCATAATTATTGGGGCCGGTCTGCCATAGTAGCTGGATGCCCCGGTCTTGCAGTGCCGGCAGGACGGGCTGAATGGCCCGATTCAGTGGCACAGAGCCCTGGCTGCCCCCGAAGAGAAAAACAGTTTTACGTTTGCCGTCGAGCTGGAATAATTCAGAACCTGCTGTTTTAGATCCATTACGTATTTCGCTCCGCACCGGGTTGCCCGTGACCTCAATCTCTGTATCCAAATAGGTCTCGGTGTCGCTGGTGCCGGCGTACACCGCTGTCGCTGGTTCAGCAAACAACCGTGTGGTCAGACCCGGGTATGAATTCTGTTCTTGGATCACCGTGGGTATTTTCCATCCAATACCAACTTTGACTGGCAGGGCGCTGGCGTACCCTCCCGTACCTACGATCACATTGGGTTTCATGGATCTGCACAGCGATCTTACTTTTAGCAGGGCCAGAGGAACACGGCCCACCAGCATTAAATTCCGTCCGATGCTGCGCGGTGAAAAGGAACGCTGCAAACCGCTGATCGGCAGGAGGGTGTGCGGCAGGCCTCGCTCGGGCAGAACGCGGGCCTCAAGGCCAAATTTTGACCCAACATAATGCACAGTCGCGTTGGGTTTGCGATTCATGATCTCTGCACCGATCGCTAATGCTGGGTAGAGGTGTCCGCCTGTTCCGCCGCCGGCAATCATGATACGCAAGTCCTCATCCATATACCCGCGGACTCCAGCCGCTTTTATGTATTAATGATCTTTTGGACTGGCTGATATTAAGCAAAATGCCTATACTGACTAAATTGATCACCAGACCGGATCCACCATAACTGATCAGTGGCATTGACAGGCCGGTGGTTGGTACAACACCGGTGACAACCGCCGCATTAATAAAGCCATAGAGGATAAAATTGAAACTGATCCCGATCGCCAACAGGATTCCGAAAGTATCCATGCTTTCCTTGGCGATTTTGATTCCGCGCTGAAAAATGAATAGAAAGATCGATAGAATGAATACAGTGCCCACTAAACCCAGCTCTTCACCAATAATTGCGAAAATAAAATCCGTGTGCGGTGTGGGTAGAAAAAGATTTTTTCCCAGGCTGTTGCCTAGGCCGAGTCCTATAAAACCGCCATTCCCAAGACTGATCAATGATTGTTTAATCTGGTACGATTCTTCCACACCGGCAGATTCCCCGTAGAAATAGGTCAGGATGCGCTGCAGCCGGTACGGTTTCATAAGCACGACCGGTGTCAGTACTAATAAAGATGCAGTACCGGTAGCCAGGAGGTGTGATATTCGCGCGCCGCCGACGAAGAGTATCATGAACCCGATCAGACCGATTATGGCCGCTGTACTGAAATCAGGCTGAATAACGATCAGTACCATCACCACAGCTATGATACCAATGGGTGGGGCGAAACCATTATAGAAATCCTTGATCTGATCTCGGTAATGATCCACGTATGCGGCCAGAAAAATGATCACTGCCAGCCGAGCAATGTCTGAAGTCTGGATCGAATGACTGCCTAGGTAGAGCCACCTTGCCGGGGAAGAGTTGCCCTGCAGTAAATAGCTTAATTTAGTGATCAGCAGCAGCACAATTGATCCGATCAAAAGATATTTAGCTGCAATTTTCAGTTTCCGGTAATCGACCATCATGGCAATGAACATCATAGCGATACCAACCAGAAGTCGTTTTAGATGGGCTTGCAGGTATACGGTGGCTGTTACCCGCTGGGTCTGATCCAGGGATATGGAATTGCTGGCGCTGAATAGCATTACCGTACCCACAATGCAGAGCAGGACAACAGCGGCCAAAAGATAATGATCATATTTTTTGGAAATGACATCCAGGTACCTCATTAAGCCTTTTCCATAACGGTTACCAGGGATCTAAAATGGTCACCCCGTTTTTCAAAATTCTCGAATTGGTCAAAACTCGCACAACCTGGAGACAGTAATACAACGTCTCCAGGTTGGCTGCAGTTCTGGGCAAGTTCCAGGGCTTCTTTGAGATCCATTACCGAGGTAGATCTCACCGCATCCCTTAATGCCGTGAGGATTAACTCCTTTGCTTGCCCGAATGCGATCACTTCTTTGAGGTTGTTATGGGTATGGGGAAGGAGTGATCTGAAATCGCCGCCCTTATCTAGGCCTCCGAGGAGTAGGATAATTGGCTGCGTGAAGCTTTCCAGCGCGACCTGCACGGCATCCAGGTTGGTTGCCTTGGAATCATTGATGTAGGTCACGCCATTGATCTCAGCAATCGGTTCCAGGCGATGGGGTACACCGCTGAACTGGGACATGGTCGCTGCGATCGATTTATTAGGTACGCCCATCAAATGGGCGGCTGTAGCCGCCGCTAGCGCATTGGCGAGGTTATGTTTACCTGGCAAAGCCAGTTGGTTCATTTCAATGAGTGTAGCGTGTTCTTCTGTATAAATTTTGGTACGGTTTGGTTGAAAAATCGCCTCCGGGTGATGGCCTAGTCCGAAGGCGATTTTTCGAGAGGTGGACTCCGCAATTTCCTCTACCAAAATAGTGTCATCGGCGTTATATACGATGAAATCTTCTGCTGTCTGCCGGGACCACATGTTCATTTTTGCCGCAATATATTCTTTCATGGATGGATAGCGGTTCAGGTGGTCTGGTGTTATATTGAGAAATATGGCAATATAGGGTTTGAAGTGTTCGATGAATTCCATTTGAAAACTGGATATTTCCAAGACCCAGACCCGTTTCGGATCTGGATTTCCCAGATCTTCCAGGACCATTTCTGCAAAGGGGATACCAACATTTCCGGCCAGCGCGCCATGGAGATCATCGGTCTGGATCATTTCGGCCAGTAGATGGGCAGTGGTAGTTTTGCCGTTGCTGCCTGTAATGGCCAGGATCGGCGCTTCAGTAAACCAGCTGGAAAATTCGATCTCGCTGACAATGGGTATGTCATTAGACTGGGCTTTTTGCACCAGTTCTGAATCTTGAGCGATACCGGGGGATATGATCCACAGATCTGCATCGTAGATCTGGTCGCTGTGCTGACCCAGCTCACCGGGAATGCTTAGCGCTTTTAGGTCTGTTAGTGTATCCTGCAGTGCCAAGGTATCCTGATTATCACTCACAAATACGTCTGCGCCCTGGCGCACAGCCAGTTTCGCCGCCGCCGCACCACTCAGAGCTAACCCCAGAATGACAATTTTTTTGCCGCGAATTTCTATGGTAGCTCGGTCGTGGATATTCATTAGCGTATCTTAAATGTGGTCAATGAGAATAAAGCCAGCAGGATACCAATGATCCAGAAACGGATCACGATCCGGGATTCCGGCCAACCCTTGAGTTCATAGTGATGGTGGATGGGCGCCATTTTGAATATGCGCTGCCCCGTCCCGGTGCGAATTTTTGTCCAACGGTAATAACTTACTTGCAGCATGACGCTCACTGCTTCCCAGACAAAAACACCACCGATTATGGCCAACAATAATTCTTTTTTCAGGAGCACGGCCAGTGTGCCTAGGGCTGCACCGGTAGAGAGGGAACCGGTATCTCCCATGAATACTTCCGCCGGGTTGGCGTTGAACCATAAATAGCCGATACAGGCCCCGGTGATGGCCGCCGTAAAAACAGTTAATTCCCCCGCACCGGGAAGATAAACAATGTTCAGGTAATCAGAAAAGTCTACCCGGCCGCTGATGTAGGCGATCGCTGAAAATACCGTAAAACAAATGGCTAACAGTCCGGCGGCCAGGCCATCCAGGCCATCTGTAAGGTTCACAGCGTTTGATGTGCCTGTAATGACCATGATGATCATCGCAGGATAAAAAATTCCTAGATCCAGTTCATAATTCTTGAGGAAGGGTATACTGGTCACCGAGCGGATATTCTCATATTCCGGCGCATTGTACAGCCATAGGCTGATCAGGATACCCAGGGTTATTTGACCGATCAATTTGTACCTGCCTATCAGTCCTTTTTTAACTTTTTTGACCACCTTGAGGTAATCATCCAGAAAACCGATACCACCCATCCAGATCACTGCCAACAACATGATCTGAATGAAGGTATTCGATAGATCGGCAAACAGAAGGGTCGGGAGGACCACAGATCCAAGGATTATGATCCCCCCCATAGTTGGCGTGCCCTTCTTAGCGATGTGGGATTCGGGCCCGGATGAGCGTATTTCTTCACCAATGTGGTGATAACGCAGTTTGTGGATAATCCATGGCCCGATGAGGAAGCTTATGAATAGCGCCGCAAGCGCTGCAGACGCAGATCGAAAGGTGATATACTGTAACAAGTTGAGCGGCGAAAAATGGGTCTTTAAAGGTAGCAGAAGTTCGTAGAGCATTAATTCACCAGCGTATCAATAATGGTTTCCATGGCCATGCCCCGAGACCCTTTTACCAGAATTTTGTCACCGTTCTTGACCGCGTTTTGTAACGCAGTCCCCAGCTCTTCTTTAGAATCAAAATGGGCATGTTCAGGACCATCCACCATGGATGCATCAGTGGCAATTGTTTCCGTGCCAACTGTATAGACCAGGTCGAGATCCGCTGTGGTGCATTTCTGTCCAACTTTAGTATGCTGATCCTGTGATTGATCCCCCAGTTCGAACATATCGCCAAATACCAGGATCCGGCGACCGTTTCCGGAAAAACCAGTCAGGTAATCAATAGCCGCAATGGTTGATTCCAGGTTGGCGTTATAGGTGTCATCAATAATGGTCATATTCTTGATTTTTTTGATGGCACAGCGACCCTGCGGCGGCTGGAAGGATGCAACCCGGTCTCGAAACAGGTCCCAGGGGACATTCAATGTATCGGCGATAGCTGCGCAGGCAATGATATTCTTGGCGAAGGATAAGTTGCTTGACCCCGTATAAATATCTTCGGCGGCCACCGTAAGAGAAAGGGTACCGTTGGGTTCAGTATGAATATCCGCAGGATAATCGCACTCGGCGGTTAACCCAAAGGTGATCGAATTTTTTGGTTGGGTCATTTCCGCGATTCGGGGATCCGTCAGGTTTACAAATGCTTTACCTTTATCGCTCATAGATCGGAATAATGCTGCTTTTGTATGGGCCACTTCTGCAATTGATCCAAACCCTTCCAGATGGGCTGGGGCAATATTTGTGATCAGACCGTGGGTCGGATGGGCAATACTGCACAAGGCCCCAATATCGCCAGGCTGATTGGCGCCCATTTCCAGGATGCTGATCGAATGGGCCTGCATCAACTGGAACAGGGTAAGCGGGAGACCGATGGATGTATTGTAGTTACCCTCTGTGGCGTGCACAGCAAATTGGGCGTTGAAAATATGCCGTAATAATTCTTTCGTGGATGTCTTGCCATTGGATCCGGTTATGGCAATTACAGGTATATCAAACTGACTCCGCCAGCGGGCTGCAACAGCGCCGATAGCTTCTACAGGATCATTCACCAATGCTTGATAAGCATCCGCTTCAACAGGGCGGGCCACCAGTACAGCTGTCGCACCATTTTTGACAGCATTATCAACGAAATCATGACCATCGACCCGTTCACCGGCAATAGCGATATACAGGTCACCGGACCGACATTCCCGGCTGTCAGTGGTAATTCCACCTACCAGGGGAATGGTATGCCCCGTAATCGAACGGAAAACCACTTCAAACTGGGTCGGGTCAGGTAAACTAACGCGCATCCCGATACTCATTAATTATTTCCAAGTCTGAATAGGGTATTTTCTTGCCGTTTATTTCCTGGTAATCCTCACGGCCCTTGCCCAACACGACCACCACATCATTTTCTGTGGCCCGATCCAGGGCTTGCCGCAGCCCAGTACCGCGCTCGTCAAAAACAGCGTATTCATTAGCACAAAAACCGCTAACAATATCCGCGGTAATTTCAGTCAGTTCTTCTGTCCGGGGGTTATCCGGCGTCACATAGCAATAATATCCAAAACGCTCCGCGCTGGCTGCCATCTGTGCTCTTTTGGTCTTATCTCGATCACCGCCGCAGCCAAAGACGATGTGCAGTAATCCCGGTTCAACAACCATATCTTTGATTGTACTGAGAACTTTATCGTAGGCGTCAGGCGTGTGTGCATAATCAATAAGCGCTGTTGCCCCGGAACGCAGCGCGAATGATTCCATACGACCTGGAATGGATGTACATTTCTTTAATCCATTTTTGATTGCTTCCTGCGTCAAACCCATAGCATTGCCCGTAGCTGTCGCGCAGAGAATATTTTCTAAGTTGAACTTGCCGATTAGCGATGAGTCAACCGGATAGGCAATTTCCCCGGCTTGTATTGTCCCATGTATCCCTGTCAGGAAAATCTGATAATCCTTGAAAAATACGTCCCCAGCTTTTGCCAGGGCCGTGGCCACGACCGGGACAGTACAATTGTCGGAAATAGCCTGACCATATTCTGTTTCTATATTCACAATGGCTGTTGCCGCTGGAGAAAGTGCTGTAAATAATTTCAATTTTGCTTGAAAATAATCAGCCATCGTGCCATGATAGTCCAGATGTTCCGGCGATAGATTGGTGAACACTGTGTAATTAAAATCTACGTCAGCTACCCGGCTTTGATCTATGGCGTGGGAACTTGCTTCCATCACAATATGCGTGAATCCATCCTGGCGTAGATCAAATAATACCTTATGAAGTGCGATCGGATCTGGGGTAGTAAGCGTTTTATCCTGGGGGTAGCCCTCGGCGACAGTACCCAATGTGCCGATCTGGGCGACTTTTTCCCCCGCCGCTTTAAGCATGGCGGATACCAGGCTGGCGGTGGTGGTTTTGCCATTGGTCCCAGTAATACCGACCACGGTCATTTCTTTGGAAGGATGCCCATAATATTCGGCTGCCGTAAAGGATGCGGCCCGCCGCGGATTAGAAACCTTGATTTGCGGCACAGGTAGTTGGCCTACATCACGGCCATTGGTAATTATGGCCGCGGCGCCGTTATCAATAGCCTGCGGTATAAAGTCATGTCCATCTAAATTGGTACCATGAATAGCAATATAAAGATGGCCTGGATTTACCCGCGCCGAATGGGTGGTAATGCCGTGGATAGGTACTGCCGGCACTTCGCTTTCCGGAATAATGCCCTTTACTAACTGATCCAGTGTTCGATTCATTGTAATCCTATAGTGCATATAGACCCTGCCGCCAGGATTGTTCCAGGTTTTGGGCTTTGCCAATTAACTTGACCGGAACCATTGAATTTTGTCTGATAGCCAAATTGACGGAGAACTACCTTAGCCTGCAGCAAACTCATGCCGCGCACATCCGGAACCGCATTTTCATTTTGTGCGATTTGAGTATAAACTGCCCGGGTTGAGAGATTCTTTGGGAGTAGGTCTGCTTTTTTTGGTTCATTGCGATACGCATCCACCATCAGCAGCGGTTCCTCTGTATCTTTGTATTTGTCTTTCAGGATCTGGATCGAGTCATCCATATTGATGATCCGGTTGATGACCCTACGGAAAATTGGCGCTGCCCCAATACCGCCCCAATGAAAACCATAGCGCGGTTCATTGAGTACAAGAACACCGACAATCTGAGGATTTTCCGCTGGAAAAAATCCAGCGAAATTGGAAATATATTTACTGGAAGAATATTCGCCATCGATAAATTTTTCAGCTGTACCAGTTTTACCAGCAATGGACCAGCCCGGTATCCGGGCGCCGGTTCCCGTACCTGTATCCACAACTCTCATCAGCATTGCCGTTAGATCTTTCATGACACCTGGTTCAGAGATCTTCCGCAGAACTTCAGGTTCTTCTCTGTAGACAGGTTTTCCAGTATTATTAACGATCTGACTAACCAAGCGCGGTTTCATTAAGAACCCGCCATTCGCTATGGCTGAATAGGCCATGGCCAACTGCAGCGTTGTAACCGCAACTTCTTGACCGATCGTTACCGATGCAATGGAGAATCCACTCCAGCTTTCCAGACGTCGCAGCGTACCGGGAGATTCACCGGCAAAACTGATGTGGGTTGGCATCCCAAATCCAAAATCACGGCAGGTACGATACAGTCGATTGGGTCCGATTCTTTCGGCGATCTTGATCATACCAACATTACTGGAATTTTCAATGATCTGGGGGAAGGTTAGTAGACCATAATCTTCATGATCGTTCACTACTTCACCGGCAAAGGTATATTGTCCGTTTTCACAAAAGAATTCTTCATGCAAGTTGACCAGATCGTATTTTAAAGCAGCGGCTGCAGCGACGAACTTAAACGTCGATCCTGGTTCAAATTGATCCGTTAATACCCGGTTTTTATGGGTTTCCATGGGAAATTTTGAAGGATAGTTTGCGTCAAAATCCGGTATGGCGGCCATGGCCAGGATGGCCCCGGTCTGCGGATTCATCAGAATACCCATGGCCGAGATGGCCGATGTTTCATCAATTCTGCGCCGTAATTCTTCATGGAGCACTACTTGGTAATCCAGATCGATGGTCAGTTGGATATTGCTGCCATCCAGCGGTGTTTTTGTTGGAAACCTGTTATTTGGCAGCGCCGTACCCTTGCCGCTCAATTGACGCACTACCCAGCCAGCCGTTCCTGTTAGATATTGATCAAATTTTAACTCCAGGCCAGTTAAGCCATGGTTATCTGGATCGGTGTAGCCAATCAATTGTGCGCCAATATTACCGTTAGGGTAGAAGCGGTGCGAATCGCGTTCAACAATGAGACCTGCAGGTAATTCTTCCAGAAATACCTGGCAGTCATCCCGATTCATATTGCGTTCCAGGTAAGTGAAAGTTGTATTCTTGGTCAGTTTTTGGCTGTAATAATCTGGTGATCGACCAAAATAATCACTCATACTATTTGCTAACGTTTCCGGATTGCCAATTTTGTTCGGGTAGGTAGCAAATGAATATTTTATGATATTGCGGGTCAGCGGCTTGTTGTTCCGATCATAAATATTGCCCCGTACTGCAGGAATAGGAATTTGTGCTTGCGCCTGCCTGGATCCTTGCTCACGGTATTTGGATCCGTCCAGTATTTGTATTTGAAAAAGGCGCATGGAAAGGCCAATCCAAGCTAGGACCATTATTGATACGATCACGACCACTCGTGATCGGAATTTCAGATAATTCTTGGTCATTTATTCAGCGCCAAATCCCCGGGTTCAATGTATACAGAAATTGTTTCCGGAGATGCAAATACCATCCCCAGATCTTTTCGGGCGGTTTCAGTGATGCGATCTACCCGCTCCAGTAGAACAATATCATTTTGCAGTTCCTTGATGCTGTTATTCAGTTCATACAGGGTTGCCTTCTGCAGTTCAATGGCTAACAGCGTTTCATCAATTTCTGTGTAGACCCACAAATACCCAATCAGACCCATAATTGATATAATGGTGATGGCGAAAAAGGTTAGCGTTTGAATGAATTCCTTGTGCTTTCTGGCGTTGCGTTTACCTCGTCTTATCATTAGGCCACCTTTACGGCCGCACGGAGCTTCGCACTCCCGGCCCGACGATTATTTTTTCGTTCTTTTTCTGTAGCCGTAATCGGTCTTTTCGTTAGAATATCCAATATTCCTCCACTTGCTAATTCTTTGAAACTGTGCTTTACCAGTCGATCCTCCAGTGAGTGATAGCTGATGATTACTATTCGTCCGCTAGGACGTAAAAAATCAATAAATTTGGCCAGGAATTGCTGCAGGATATCTAGTTCTCCGTTAACGGCAATTCGCAAGGCCTGGAATATGCGGGCGAAAGTACGATCACGATGATTGGGCGGGGTACAGCGCCGGATCGCTTCCCGTAGATCAGCGATGGTGTTCATGGCAGTCATTTCCTTGATGGATTTTGCAATCCGGGAAGCCAATCGTTCTTCACCGTATTCCTTGAATATCTGGGCCAGGCTGTCCCGGCCTGCCTGGTCTATAAGTTTGCCAGCACCGCTGCCGTTACTCTGGTCGAAACGCATATCTAGCGGGCCCTCTGAGCGATATGAAAAACCGCGGTTTTTGGAACCGAGCTGAAGAGAAGACAGGCCCAGGTCAAGCAGTATCCCATGGGCAGTAGAAAGCCCCTCTGCTGCAAAAATATTGTCGAGGTTAGCGTATGAATTATGGTGTAAGGACAGAAAGGACGAAGAGGTCTTGAGATTCTGTTTGCAGATATCCAATGCCTCTTCGTCCCGATCAATCCCGACGACCTTCCCGCCGTCGGTCAGTTCTTTTAGAACTGATATGGCGTGCCCTCCCGGACCGATTGTCCCGTCCAGGTAGATCCCGTCTGGTTGTATAGCGAGGTACGACAGGACCTCCGTAATCATCACAGGAATATGGGTTAAGCCTGAATCCTGTGCTGGATGCTGGTTCATTAAATAATGATTTTTTCAGCAAGATCATCATAGGCAGTGGAATCAATTTTCATGTTTTTCTTATCGATTTCTTTTAATCGATCCGGGTTCCAAATCTCAATTTTGTTGACCATACCAATGATCAGGGTTTTCTTATCTAGTCCGGCATAATTGATGAGGTTGGTTGTCAACTGAATACGCCCTTGCCCATCATAGATGAGTGGTGTAGCATAGCGGACTGTATTCCGTACAAATGTTCTATTGATTGCTGACAGGGAGGATAGATTCTTCAAATCATTCTCGATTTTTTGCCAGACAACAATCGGATATACCCACACACAGGGATCCATACCACGGGTAATGACGAACGTGTCTTCATTGTCTGCTGACAATGCCTTGCGGAATTTTGCAGGGATATTGACACGGCCCTTGGTATCAACCGTATAGGAAAATTCCCCGGTAAATGTGTTTAAATTTGTAGTCATTATGCTCTAAGTAAAAGGGATTATTACCCACAACTACCCACAATCTATCCCTAACGTGGTTTTATATCAATATATTTTTCTAATTGAAGCTTGTGGAATTGACAGGGTATTAACGAGAAACCCTGGATAATGAACTAGTGGGTAATTGTGTGGGTTATTTTAGTTCTGGGGCACGTAGTGCTGTACAGTTACCGTTTTCGCACTGCCGTCAAGGGTGATTTTTGCTGGGTGCAGAGTGGATTCCAGGTTAGTAACCAATTGGCCGCTCCAGTAAAGGGCGACATTGTTTGTTGGATTGATCAGGATATCAAACCTTTCCACGAAACGAAAGTTATCCTGTTGGCCGCTATGTAATATATTCTCGATCGGTAAAGCTGAATCTGTTTCTGTACGGAACCAGACTTGCGCTTTTTGGGAAACAATTTTGGCCTGGTACGGCGGGTTTACCTCCAATGAACCAGTATTTGTTTTATCGAGGATGTAATCATTGATCAATTCAAAATCAGTGATCGGCTCTACGGTGGACTCTACAACGGCATTATTACCAGAGGTCTGGGGCGGCTGCTCTGACACGATCTGTTTCACGATGTAAATGCTAAAAATTAACAGAACAATCATGGCGGCACCCTTCAACCAATCAGAACGTATCTCATGAGGAGGATGATCCATTGCTATTGGTTCTGTGCCATCATCCAGTTCACCATTTTCTACAACTAATGTTTCTTCTGCCGCTACGGAGATAGCTTCTGGTTCTTCAGCGCCAAGTAATATGTTCATTTGACGCAGCGCATCCACTGGGTCAGCCCCTATTTCAACACAGTAGGCTTTGAGGAACAAACGTATATAAGTACTTGGCAGCACTTCAAAGTTGCCGCTTTCAATAGCTTTCAAGTACTCTAAATTAATTTTGGTCCTCTTTTCGATTGCCGCCAAGTCAATCTTTTGTTCACGCCGCAGCGCTTTGAGTTTTTTATGTAAGTCGCTCATAGGATTTAAATTTAACGGCTGAAATTAACCGTCGATACCATTTTGAAAAACTAATTTATCTCAACTTGTTAATGTGTTCCCATAATTTGGCTAGGGGCAGGCCCATGACATTATAAAAGCAACCATCGATATGTTTAACAAATACAGCGAACCAATCTTGGATGCCGTAGCTTCCTGCTTTATCAAAAGGATTGTAAGTATCAATATAATAGTATATATCACTATCACTTAATGTATTAAATGTTACCTTTGTTACCGCATGGAAAGTTTCATCAAGATTCTTATCCCGCAATTGAAGTGCTACACCGGTAATTACCTGATGGGTGTTGCCTGAGAGGGTAGACAGCATCTGGTAGCTGTGCTCATTATCTTTTGGTTTTCCAAGTATTTGACCATCAAACACAACAATCGTATCGGCTCCAATGACCAGTTGCTTTGGATAGTCCACAGCAACAGTATGTGCTTTTTCGCGGGCAAAGTGTTCGGCCAATTGATTCGGCGGTAGATCAATAGGAATATCCTCATCTATACCGCTGATTTTTACAGCAAAATCCAATCCAATTTGACGCAGCAGTTCCTGGCGGCGGGGTGATTCCGAAGCTAGTATTATTTGTCCAAATGACTGCATTATTTAATGTTACTGATATTTGGCAATTTTACCAATGGTGGAAACACTTTCATTGCCGTTTATTGCCTTGACACGATAAAGATACACACCATTGGCCAGGATATCCCCATATTTGTCCCGTCCATCCCAGTTGATGAAATTGTACCCGGCGTTTACAGATTGTGGACTGATCTGGCGGATCTTCCTGCCACCGAGAGTGTAGATGTCGACTGAAATTTCTGCGGTTGAACTAATTTCGAAACTAAATTGGGTTTCCGATGCAAATGGATTCGGAAAATTAAACACATTGAAGAGTCGTAGGCCTTGATCATCAGTAATGTACAGTTTGATGGTCAGTTCTGCAGGATTATTGGCATTATCCCAGGCTTTTACGTGAATTTCTATCTCTTCATTATTTGCGAGATTGGCAAGGGCAATTTTACCAGTGGTTATGCTATTCTCATCATAGAGAAATAAATGGGTAATATCACTTTCTACTGCGGCAACAAGATCAGTGATCAGTATTTCGTGTCCGACTTCACCAGTGAGATTTATTCCCAATGGATCAGATAGTCGCAGGAATAATGGTTCATTTGCGGAAAGATGATCACCGCTGCGAATCTGCCGTCCGGTTTCGTTTTCAAAGGAAATAATTGGCCCTACAATATCCGCCACAGGGTCACCACCGGCTAAGGCTATATTAGCCAATGTGCCCAACGCTTCCTGAGCCGGATCACCCGCGAAGACCATATAGACATTTATTGTTCCCGTAGCATCGGAATACGATATATCCTTGGGTACCCGTAGCAGCGTACTGAAAGCACTGCCGTTGAATGAAAATTGGCCTTTAAACAACGTTCCGCCGGGCAAGGTATAGCTTAATTCTTGCTCAGTCGAATTAATAATATATTCTCGTGTGACCGGCCGTTCCGCATCACGCAGCGTAATGAAACCCAGGCCCGAACCGCCGCTAATGATATTTTGTGTACCACTAACCCTTGCGGTATCTAGGGTGCGCAAGGTATCAGGGCTTATATTGGTGAGAGATGCTGTCTGGTACGGCAGCGCCAAGGGCATGCCGGGGTCACCAAACAAGTGAAAAAGCTCTCCGCTGGGCGAACCATCTTTTACCGCCTGCATGATCACACCGATAGGTTCAGTTGTGACAGCACCATCAGGAAAAATTGACTTGAAAATTTCGCGGGTGAAATAGGCATTACTACTTACAGTTATAAGCCTGCTGGTGGATATAATAGCACTGGCACCATTATTTTCCATACGAATAACTTCTTCGGAAAACGCCTCTGTTTCAATTTCATCGAAGTGGCCCCAGGAACAGGTACCTGCGATCCATAGCGGTAACTTATTCTCCGTCTGGATGCTATTCAGGTCGTTATCCTGGTATAACAACCGTTCCTGGGCCCATTGGTGGGCTGACCCATGGCCAATATAGTTAATGATAGCTGTACCTTCCGTAAGAATGTCGAGCAGTGCCTGGGTGGCATCTGGTTTAACAACGCCGTATAAGGAAGCATTACTGACTTCCGGAAATTCCATCATATATAATTTTCGGATTTCGATGCCGGGAGCTACAAGACCAGCTATGATTTCTGAATTTTGGGTATGACTTTTTCCAGTAGCAATTGACCCATGGACTGGCTCAGGCCGGGCGGCATCGTCTGCCACCAGTGTAACGCGCTGTCGCCATAGTCCATAATCAGGATCCGTTTCATACTGAATAATCTTATCCACAAAGGTAGCAACATCGGCCACCGTTTTCGCAGGATAACGACCTATTGCTATATCAGGTATCAACCCATTAAATGCCGCCAAACGGTCATCAGCTGCACGATGATTAAAGCCATTACCTATTTCTATCGTAGGTACTTGGATACTCGATTGCTGGGTTATGTTGCGGTAATCATAGTCTGCATCCCCCATGAGCAGGACGCAGTATGGTTTTGGTTCTAACCAGTTTTCCTGGGTCCACTGAATAAAATATCGGATGGCAACAGGATCGGCGTTTCCACCGGTGAATTCATCATAAATCTGGTCTAAATCGATATAACGCGAGCTGACACGATGGGTCACAAGCGGTGCAGTAACCGCCGAAAAATCCGGGGGTCCGATTACCAGATGAGCGACACCAGATGCGCTGTTTCGTAGTTCTGAAAAAGAATGGTTTTCTATTAAAGTCACCGAGCTGATCAGGTTTAGTTGAGTAGCCGTGAATGCGCAATAGCGGGCCAGTGTGTCTTGCGGCAGATTCACATCGAAACGGTAACCGGAATTGTCATTGCTAAGGGTTACTGCTTTTGGTACAGCAATATTGGTAATGTCCCAGATCGTAATTTCAGATTCCGCTGTTATGCGAAATGTGGTGGCATTGCTGTGGATCGGCGCGAAAAATTCGTAGGGTAGCCCTTGGTCATCCAGGTTACGGCCGTAATCTCCTACGAGATAATCAAAATGTGGCTGGGAATAACTGTTGGTTGATTCATTATCGATAATGAAAATATTAACTCCATCATTCAAGCGGTTGCCGGAGAAGCTGAATGATACGTCACTTTTGATTAATCCCGCCCAGGAATTAGTTGTTTGCAGGGCGTCTCTCGATCCATGGTAAATTTCCAGCAAATGCGCTGGATTCGCCTGAGCGTCGATCGATGAGGAGTTACCCAGAAAACCCATGGTTACATGCACATCCACCAATGGGTTGGGGGAATCCATAGTTGTTACAGCTGTGTGGGAACTGCCATTCATGATCGCAGCTCCTGCCCAGGCCAGACCACCAGCGAATGGATTGATCAGATCGGTTTCGACGTAGAAGGGAGATATACCATAATCCATTGTTACTCCGGTGCTCGTTAACGGTTCAATTGAGGCAACGCGTTTCCCTTGCAGTGTATTGTCATCCGGGATCAATAGCCAGTAGTTATTCTCTGTGAAATAAAGATTTTGATGATGACTAATATCCAAGCCGTTATGGTCAACGCCGCTGGCCCCGCGACTGTAAAAAATAAGTAGATCATCATTATCAAGCACCGCGTCACTTTCACCCTCAAACTGAACAGCAATTTCGACCAGATTATCGGGGATTGACCGATAGGATATGGCGCCGGTGATCTCACTGTTACGATCGCGACCCATATTGGAGCCCGTGAAAACCATGAAACTGCGAGGATTTCGCTCCGTCAGGTTGGCGCCACTGGCTGAAATAGCGCTGGCCGGGAGGGCAGTGATACCATCGCTGCTAACAGTAAAGCGCAGCCACTGACCGGTCGGCAAACTGGAACGCTGCAGTTTTTGACGCTGGTTAGGCTGCAGCCATTGCTTGGCGATGGGCCAATTCACTACACGGTGCTTCAGTAGTCTGGTCTGCCTATTGCTTGGTACAACTTGTTGTGCAGGCGCATTGGCGTAGCGACAGGTGATCAAGATCTGCTCAAAAAAGTGGTTTTCGTCCGCAGTAGGGTCAATTTCCAGTGTCGCCACATATAGATTTTGCAGCCGCTGGCTTTGAATCCAGCGTATACCGTCACCTTCTGGCACTGACCAATTTCGGGGAAAATTTCGTTTGGTCTCAGATCGGATATCCAGGTCAGGGTAATCTGCGGTCGGTGTACCAATCAGCAGATGAATCGGTTTGAGATCATCTTCTGATCCGGGAACTATATCAATGCGCAGTATGAGCCGCTGTGCGGTTGATTCAGTAATGGTATAATCAATACCAGCCTGGGTATTTGCTATAAACAGGATTGGTAAAATTCGTTTAAATAGCGGCAGCATTGCTGGGTGAATTTAGAACCAATGGTTGGTATTGAGTTTGAATTATGACGATTTAATGATGTATGTTTTATGTGGGATTTCTTACGAAAATTAATTATTTCAGTTCCATATAATTCTAGCCGGAGAATGAATTAGATGTTTGATTTGCACATGATCGAATTGGTGTACAGCCAGTTGACCGATCGTGTTGATGCAGCGAAAAAAGTTCTGCAACGCCCCTTAACAGCGGCGGAAAAGGTGTTGTACAGCCACGGCTATGATCCCCAGATAAACGAAGAATTCAGTCGCGGGGAATCATATGTAGAATTTTCTCCGGACCGGGTTGCAATGCAGGATGCTACAGCCCAGATGGCCTTGTTGCAATTTATGATGGCCGGCAAGGATAAGGTGGCGGCACCCACCACTGTTCATTGCGATCACCTGATTCAGGCCAAGGTCAATGCTGGTACAGATTTATCTGTCGCCAAGGATATCAATGGGGAGGTGTATGATTTTTTAGAATCTGTTTCAAATAAATATGGGATCGGATTCTGGAAACCGGGTGCTGGTATCATCCACCAAGTCATTCTTGAAAATTACGCTTTTCCCGGAGGTATGATGATTGGTACGGATAGTCACACCGTAAATGCCGGCGGACTGGGGATGGTCGCCATTGGTGTTGGTGGAGCGGATGCAGTGGATGTTATGGCTGATATGCCTTGGGAATTATTGTTCCCTAGATTGATCGGTGTCAAACTTACTGGGGAATTAAATGGTTGGGCATCTGCTAAAGATGTTATCCTGAAAGTGGCCGGAATTCTTACCGTTAAAGGCGGTACGGGTGCCATTGTGGAGTATTTTGGTCCTGGTGCCGAAAAACTATCCTGTACGGGTAAGGGTACAATTTGCAATATGGGTGCTGAAATAGGTGCCACAACATCGCTTTTCGGTTTCGATAAAACCATGGTCAAATATCTGAACGCTACCGGGCGGGCCGAGGTAGCAGAACGGGCCAGTACAATTGCTGATTATTTACGGGCAGATCCAGAAGTATATGCAAATCCTGATGTTTACTTTGACCAGATAGTAGAAATCAATTTGTCAGAACTGGAACCACACCTAAACGGACCTTTTACACCCGATCGAGCTACACCCATTTCTCAGATGGCAGCAGCAGCTGAAACCAACGGCTGGCCCACCAAGATCGAAGTTAGTCTTATCGGTTCCTGCACCAATTCTTCCTATGAGGATATTTCGAGGTCTGCATCCATTGCCAAACAGGCTGTTCATAAACAACTCAAGGTCAAAAGTGACCTTACCATAACACCGGGGAGTGAACAGGTTCGCTACACCGTGGAAAGGGATGGCTATTTGGATGTGTTTGAGGAAATTGGCGGTGTGGTCCTGGCCAATGCCTGTGGGCCGTGTATTGGTCAGTGGGCCCGACACAGTGATGACCCCCAGCGCAAGAATACCATTGTAACGTCCTTTAACCGCAATTTTGCCAAACGTAATGACGGCAATCCCAATACCCATGCGTTTGTAGGCTCACCAGAACTGGTCACAGCGCTTGCTATTGCCGGTGATCTGACTTTCAACCCGCTGGAGGATACGCTGGTGAACGCTGCGGCAGAGGAAGTAAAACTGGATCCGCCGGTTGGAGTAGATCTGCCGCAGAACGGCTTTGCAGTGGAGGAATTGGGCTATCAGGCCGCTGATGAAGATGGTAGCACAACGGAAGTGATCGTAAACCCCGATTCTGAACGACTACAACTACTCACTCCTTTTGAACCGTGGGCGGGCGAGAATTTAACGGGCTTGAAGTTGCTCATAAAAGCACAGGGTAAATGCACTACAGATCATATTTCCATGGCAGGGCCATGGCTGCGGTTCCGTGGTCATCTGGATAATATTTCCGATAATATGCTTACCGGGGCAGTGAATTTTTTCAATGGTGAGAGCAATGCTGTCAAAAATCAGCTCACGGGGGAATATGGTCCCGTGCCAGAAGTCCAGCGGAATTATAAAAAGAATGGCATCCCAACGATTGTAGTGGGTGATGAAAATTATGGGGAAGGTTCTTCCCGTGAACATGCCGCCATGGAACCCCGTCATCTTGGTGTCCGGGCAGTTCTCGTTAAATCGTTTGCCAGAATTCACGAGACCAATTTGAAAAAACAAGGTGTTCTGGCGCTGACTTTTATTAATAAATTAGATTATGACAAGATTTTGGAAGATGATACTTTTGCATTTATGGATCTCGCTGAATTTCAAACCGGAAAAACAATAAAGATAAAAATTATACATAACGATGGAAGTGTTGATATTGTTGAATGTAATCATACGTATAATGAAGCACAAATTGCTTGGTTCAGGGCTGGATCTGCCCTGAATCTCATTCGTGAAACTCAGGGATAAATCATGCTGAGAGTTCTTGTTTCTGATCCCGTTACCGATTCTGGTAATGCCGTCCTGAAGGATGCTGGTCTGGATATCGTGTATGAACCTGATGCGGATAAAGCTGCCCTGTTGAAAATTGTACCTAACGTTGATGGTTGGATCATCCGCAGTGGCACAACTATTGATCAAGACCTGATCGAAGCAGCAGATAAACTGCAAGTCATCGGCCGGGCCGGCGTTGGTGTTGACAATATCGATATTCCAGCAGCAACTCAAAAAGGTATCGTTGTAATGAATACGCCTGATGTAAATACGGTTTCAGCTGCAGAACATACTGTCGGTATCATGCTTGCTTTAGCGCGGAATATTTCCATCGGTCATCAGGGATTAAATATTGGAGAATGGAATCGCCATGCCCTCGTAGGTACGGAACTCAGGAATAAAACAATTGGTATCGTTGGATTGGGTAAGATTGGCCGCGAAGTAATGAGCCGCTGTTTGTCATTTGGCATGCGCATTCTGGGCTACGATCCCTACATCACTGAAAATCTCTTTAGTGCTGATGAAATTACCCTCACGGATCTTGATACATTAACCAGAGAATCGGATTTTATTACCCTGCATGTACCCATGCTGGATTCAACCCGCAACCTTTTCGATCTGGAACGCTTGCAGAAGATGAAACCTACGGCCCGGATCATTAATGTGGCCCGGGGAGGTATCATTAATGAGAACGATCTGGCCGCCGCCATCCAAGATGGCGTCATAGCCGGAGCGGCGGTGGACGTATTTGTGGATGAGCCTATTAACAAGGATCATCCCCTGGTCAACCTTGAGAATGTTTTACTCACCCCTCACCTTGGTGCTTCTACGAAAGAAGCAAAGGAAGGTGTATCGGTCACCATCTGCGAAATGGTTAGTGATTATCTAGTGAATTATAAGCTTTCCAGCGCGCTCAACATACCGATCAGTGATATAACAGTTTTAAAGCAGATACAGCCCCATTTAAACCTGGTGGAAAAAATGGGTATCATTCAAGGACAATTGGCCAAGGGTGCCATTGAAAAAGTTCGTATGGAAGTACAGGGTTCTTTTGATGATTTTAAACCATTGATTTTGGCCTTTATAAAAGGACTATTGAACGACCGTATACCTGAGCGAGTTAATTTCATCAATGCGGAATTATTGGCCAAGGAGCGGGGTATTGTTATTGAATACGGTACCACCAATGAGGAAGGTGCATATACGAATATAGTCCAAACAAAGGTCACAACGAAAAACGAGGAAAATTCCATTACCGGAAGTGTGTTTGATGGGAATCAATTGCGCTTAGTTAACATTCTAGGCTATGAAATGGACTTGAATCCCACTGGCAACATGTTGTTTGTCAAAAATAAGGATGTGCCCGGTGTTATTGGAAAAGTCGGTACATTGCTCGGCAAGCACGAGATCAATATTGGAGCCTACCTGTTAAGCAATGCTGAACATCAGGATGAAGCATTTGCTGCAATTCGGTTGGATAGTCCAGCGCCTGCTGATGTACTGAACTTACTTATGGAAATCCCTGAAATTATTTCAGTACACCAACTGCATTGTTAGGCGCACCATTAATACCACTTAATCCATGAGCATTGAGGGACAAACCCCCATCCATATTGCTGGATCAGGCATCGCTGGTATGACTGCAGCAATTAACCT
>CAJWGZ010000012.1 GCA_913041075.1 uncultured Fidelibacterota bacterium
ACAGTGTCAAGTGGTATGGTAAGGATAAGAGTGGTATTAGTGTAGCCAGCGGTATCTATTTTGTCCATATGACCACCAGTACCGGTAAGGTGCAGACCAAGAAGGTGATGCTGCTGCGATGAAACATAGTAGACTATTACTATCGATATTTATCTTGCTGCTCATTTTCGCAGCCTGCCGCAAGCAGTGGAATGCCACGGAGGAAGATATGGCCAATTACGGCTGGACTCTATATGAGCAGGGAGAGTATTTAGACAGCTATGAATGGTTCAGCAATTCCATCCGGGAAGATCTGGATTACCAGGACGGGTATAATGGTTTGGGCTGGACCTTTGGTAAGCTGGTGGAACTGGACAGTGCCGTGCAGGTCTTTGACGTAGGACTGACCAAGCCCCAGAACCCGCGGATGATTGATATTGTGGCCCATGATATCCTGGCAGGACTTACTTTTGCTCATAGTGCCTTAAAGCATGATTCCAGCGTAGTACACTATGGGGATTCACTGATCTGGTTGATTAAACAGAAGATCGGTGAAAAGACCTGGATTTTCCCCCATGATTCCACGACCAATTACCTGGATGTACATGTTACGCTGGCGTTGTCTTATTATGCTTTATCGGATTTTGCTGAGAGTCTGGGGCACGTCCAGTCGATCAAGACGGCCTTGAATCCAGCTTCACCGCCCTATGTGGTTAATACGAACACAATAGTTGGTCGGGATCAACTCGCTGCCGAGATAGAATACCTGCAAAATTACCTGCGAGGCAGGTAATATGGTATTTTTGAGTATGAGACGTGTTGAATAATTAATTTTAATGATATTGGAAAGTTTTGTTATATTGGCCAGCTTTACGTTAAAAAGCAGAAAAATCCTGAAAAATAAAGATGATTAATTTGAAAGATATTTAAAGCTGGTAAAATTATGAAAATATTAAATATATTACTTAAAGTAACTATTATAACCTTAACAATATCATGTTATACTATAGCTCAAAGTAAGATTAATGTGAACCATTTACTGGATTATGGTGGCTTAAAATTCATGCCTAATTCAGACAAACCATTTAATGGTAAAGTTTTTGAATTATATGACAATGGTCGAAAACACTGGGAAAAACGGTACATCAAAGGTATCGCGTTTGGCTATTACAGGAGCTGGTATAAAAACGGTCAGTTGGAGTTTAAGGGCCAGCTAAAACAGGGTCTTAAAAGCGGTTTATTTACATCTTATAACGAAGATGGAAAGAAAATCAAAGAGGCCCACTATAAGGCTGACATCTTACATGGTCCGTTCGTACTGTGGTTTACCAATGGGAAGAAAAATATAGAATGCAGTTATCAAAACGGCAATCTCAATATGAAATACACTAGTTGGTACGAAAATGGACACATGCTGGAAAGTACTACTTATGATAATGGGAAATTGATCGGCAGTTTTACATATTGGTATGAGAATAGTAATACCAAAGCCGAGGGCACCTATGTAAATGGATCACTTGATGGAAAATATAGTGCCTGGACCGCGGAAGGTAATAAGTTTGAGGAAAAATCTTTTGAATCAGGTCTGCTCCATGGTATTAGCATTAGTTGGTATGATAACGGTAATAAAAAAGAGGATATCAATTACAGCTCTGGTAGAAAGAATGGGTTGTCATCAACTTGGACAGAAAATGGGCAGTTAAAACAACAAATACATTACAAAAATGATATTTTGGATGGTGCAAGCATTTTTTGGTATGCAAATGGATCTAAAAAGAGTGAAATAAATTACAAGGATGGTGGATTGAACGGACCGTTTGTGCACTGGTATGAAAATGGACAAAAACAAAAAGAAGGGTACAATATTGACGGCGAAAAATTTGGTATCTACACTGATTGGTATAAAAATGGTCAAAAGCAGGAAGAACGAACCTACAGCTATGGGATGTGGGATGGCCCCAGTTCCGTATGGTATGAAAATGGTCAGAAAATGGAATCGGGTGGCTATAAAGATGGTCTTCCCCATGGTGTATTCGTGCATTGGAATGAACAGGGTCAAAAAATAGAAGAAGGAAAGTATAAAAACGGTCAGCGTGTGGGACTGTATACTTTCTGGTATGATAATGGGCAAAAGCATCAGGATCGTAATTATGTTGATGGCGTGTGGGAAGGACCAACCACAGTCTGGTATGAAAATGGCCAGAAAAAGAAAGTCGGAGTAAATAAAGCGGGCAAGGAACATGGCAAATGGACCTTCTGGGATAGAAATGGCGTTAAAAGTAAGGTCGTAGATTTTACAGATGGTAAAATTGATGGTGATCTGGTTGAGTTTACCAAGATGGGAGAAGAGGATGGCCGCCGAACGTACAGTAATGGCCGATTACAGGATGAATGGTCCTACGAATATGAATACTATGATAATGGTGAATTAAAAACAAAAAGATCTTTTAATAACGGTGTTAAGATTGGTCTCTGGACTACTTGGTTTAATAATGGCCAGAAAAAGGAAGAGGGGAAATGGGAAAATAACCAGTATATGTTACTCAATCGCTGGAATAAGAACGGCAAATTCTTGGTGAAAGATGGCAATGGCGGCTGGGTCAGCAAAAATGAAGATGGATCAAAAAAACATAAACAAATGTATGTGGATGGAGTATTGACCGTTGATTTATCCTTTGTGCAAGAATATTTTGATAATGGACAGTTGAAATCAGAAAAAAGTTATCAGAATGACAGTCCTGATGGCGATTGGTCCACCTGGCACAAGAATGGCCAGAAGCAGGAGCAAGGTTTATGGAAGAATGATGAATATTTCTTAATCAATCGGTGGAGTAGTACAGGAAAGTTCCTTGTCGAAAATGGTGACGGTGGTTGGGTATCTAGAGTGTCAGATGGCAGGAAAAAATGGAAAAAAATGTACAAGGATGGGCAGCTTGTCGGCAAATGGACTTATAAATATACCGAACATGAAAATGGTCAGATCAAATCCGAAGTCAGTTACAAGAACGGTATTCGCGATGGTGCTTGGATCGTTTGGCACGAGAATGGCCAAAAGAAAGAAGAGGGTTTGATCCGCGATGGTATCGAAACGGGTGAATGGACATTCTGGGATGAAGATGGTAATATCACTGAAATAAAAAAGTACGACAGCAACTGAACGTATTTTAGCCGCAATAGCTTTTTACTTATATTCAGAACTTAGCGTAGATTTCTTACCGTAGGAGAGGTGGCAGAGCCTGGCTGAATGCGCCGCACTCGAAATGCGGTATACACCTAGTGTATCGGGGGTTCGAATCCCTCCCTCTCCGCAGATGTTTGATAAACAATTTTCACGCACAGATTTTGATTATTGGGTAACACTGGCGACACGCTGGGGTGACCTTGACGCCATGCAGCATGTTAATCATGCTGCTTACCTTACATTTATGGAAACTGCCCGGCTAGAATATTATGAATATCTGGGTTTTGAAAATCGGAATTGGGATCACAAAGAGGGAATAATACTTGGTTCCATGACGGTCTATTATCACCAGCAGGTGCTGCACCCAGCTCAATTGGACATCGGTCAACGAATAAGCAGAGTTGGACATAAAAGTTTTGATATTCTCACCGGAATATTTGTTGCGGACCAAGATATACCGGCCTTAACAGCAACATTCACTGTCGTTTGCTTTAATTATAAGAAAGATACCACAATTCCTGTGCCGGATAAGATCCGGGATAAATGCAGGGAATTATAATGTCCGCCGATCAACTGACGCTACACAGGAAACTAATTGATCGTCTGGCTTATGCCCATGATGCCAGTATGTATCGCCTGGTACCGGAAGCTATTGCTCGTCCAGAAAATGAGAGTGATGTAAAAGGTCTGCTGGAATATGCCCAGAGTAGTGGTACTTCCATAACCTTTCGTGCAGCCGGTACTTCCTTGTCAGGTCAAGCCGTGACAAAAGGAATAATCGCTGAGGTGGTTCGCGGATGGAAGCGGCATGAGATATTGGACAATGGTGCCGCCATTCGAATGCAGCCTGGTATTATTGGTGGTCGTGCAAACCTGCATCTGCAGCCCTATCATCGTCGTATTGGTCCAGATCCCGCTTCCATCGAATCTGCCATGATTGGTGGGATCATATCCAACAATTCTTCAGGGATGGTTTGCGGTGTAAAACATAATTCCTATCACACGTTGCGGCATATCCGTTTTATTTTGGCAAATGGAAACTGTTACGATACCTCCAACGTGGATGATTATGGAAAATTTCTAGACGTAGAAAAAGATCTATGTACCGGATTGTTATTGTGCAGAAAAGAAATCGCGACCAACAGTGCTTTGAATAATAAGGTGCGGCGAAAGTACAGCATTAAGAATACGTTGGGATATTCTTTGAATGCATTCATCGACTTTGATCATCCCTTGGATATTTTTGCTCACCTGCTGATCGGTGCGGAGGGTACCTTGGCGTTTTTCAGTTCGGTGACTCTAAATACCATACCTGATCCACCTTATAAGACTACTGGTTTGGCACTTTTCAAGGATGTAACAGCCGCAGCAGCGGCCATACCCTATTTGAGCGATAGCGGGGCTGCCGCAGTAGAACTGATGGACGCCGGTGCCCTAAGTACGGCTAAATACCTGGATGAACCACCTTACGATTATAGGAAACTAAGCCCCGATAACGCGGCCCTATTATTTGAGTATCAAAAACAGGATTCGGCAGAATTAGACCTAGTAGAAAAGGATGCCCAAAAACAGATCATTGGATTGCAAGGTAGTTTGCCCCAGGGTATGCAGCGCCAGGCTGATAATCGTATTAAACTTTGGAAAATTCGCAAGGGCTTATATCCGTCAGTAGGTGCCATCCGTAAAGCTGGTACGAGTTTTATTACGGAAGACCTCTGTTATGATTACCGGGATCTACCAGAAGTTGTGAGCGAGATGCGAATAATATTTGATCGTTGGCATTATGATGATGCGGTCATTTTTGGCCACGCGAAGGATGGTAATTTGCATTTTGTTGGTTCGGTCGATTTGAATACACCATCGGGCATAAAATTATTTGAAGGTCTGATCAATGACCTGGTCGACCTTACAGTTGGGAAATTTCAAGGTTCATTAAAAGCCGAACACGGTACCGGCCGGAATATGGCTCCATTTGTGGAAAAAGAATGGGGCAAGGAACTATATGATATCATGCGGCGGGTCAAAGCGGTTGCTGATCCAATGAATATTCTTAATCCAGGGGTTATTTTAAACAATGATAGTAAGGTCCATTTAAAAGATCTCAAACCGATGCCATTGGTCAATAATATTATCGACCTTTGTATCGAATGCGGATTTTGCGAACATGTTTGTCCTTCCCGGGAATTAACCTTAACTCCCCGTCAGAGGATCGCCATTTCCAGGGATATTAATTTAATGAAAGCAGCTGGCGATGATTCCTGGCGTGCTGTGGCCCAGGATATGCAATACCAAAGCATCGACACCTGTGCTACGGATGGGTTGTGTGCTCTTTCCTGTCCGGTGAATATTAATACGGGCCATTTTACGAAAGAATTACGAGACACAGGTCACGGTCCATTATCCGAAATGGTAGCCGGATGGACAGTGCACCATTTCAAGTTTGTGCAATCAGCCGTACGTTTTTTCAATAGCCTGCTTCATTTTACTGCAAAATGCATCGGTGCTACTATCACTTCCGGAATAGCCCGTGGTCTACACACGTTGACCTTGGGAAAAACACCGCTGTGGGATGTGGATATGCCTAGGACAGTTCCAAAATACGATATGCATGAACTAGGTCAGGGCAAACCGTATCTTTATTTCACGTCCTGTATTAACCGTGTTTTCCAACCAGGTGACAAGAATGAGTCTTTGGTTGATGTGATGGGTCAGATCGCCAGTTTGACGGGTATTAAATTACTGATCCCGGAAAATATCGATCACGTTTGTTGTGGTACTCCTTACAGTTCAAAGGGGTATAGCGCGGCTAGCCAGGCCATGGCTAGGAAAACGATAGCTATGCTTTATGAGAGTTCCAATAAGGGGACTATTCCCATAGTGGTCGATACCTCGCCGTGCACCTATCAATTAACAACTTTATTACCGCTTCTGGATGATAACCATAAAGAACTGTACCAACAACTGACCTTGATGGACTTGATACCATTTCTGGAGGGCCTTGTCCATAACAATCCGACTCCGCAACTGCAGCGCCATTCAATTTTACATCCGACTTGTTCCACAGAAAAGATGGGTAACATTGAATCCTTGCTGGCCCTTGCGAATACTTGTGCTGAAGAAACAACGCTACCTATTAATCGCGGCTGCTGTGGTTTTGCAGGTGATCGTGGCTTGCTGGTTCCGGAATTAACCGCTAGCGCTACCCAATTTGAAGCAGATGAACTTGTCGATTGTGATCCTGGCTCTTTTGCGTATTCATCAAGCAAGACCTGTGAAATTGGGATGCAGCGAGCCACAGGTCGCAACTATGAATCGATCGCACTGTTGGTGCGGGACTATTTATCCCAGGACGGGGTGAACTAGATCACTGGAAGTAATTACATAATTCACTAAATTAAACCTGCTTTTTTTGTTATTTTGAATAATTATCAACTGAACTAGAACGGGCATGCACACAAAACACAAAACAATTATTCTATTGTTTACCATAATAGTCAATATCGCAGGTGCTGCCCCCATCGCCAGAATCATGAAATCCGAAGGTAATGTGCTCATAAAACGAATGGGCAAATCCACGTTTACCATTCCTGGTAAGCCAGGACTGGGAATTAATAATGGGGATGCGATCAAAGTAGGAGAAGAGGGCTTTATGGTGGCTATTTTTATCGATGATAAATCGGTCATTAAAATTAGGGAAAAGACCCAATTTGAATTTATTGAATCATCCAACTCCCGAACGCTGGATGTTGAACAAGGTACGATGTTCTTTGATATAAAAAAAGAAGGGCGAACCAAGACATTCCGTGTAGAAACACCCGTTTCAGTTGCATCTGTGAAGGGTACTGATTTTGCGGTGGTTTCCAGCCCAGCAGGCATTGACCAAGTTTTCTGTGCCACGGGACAATTGGATGTGCAAAATTTGGTCAGTGGTCAATCTGTAGTGATTGGGGCGGGTCAAAAAGCAATTTCCAATGCCATGGGTAATGTGATGGAACTGCCTTTCACGCCGGATGATTATCCATCAGATCCAGAAGGGGTACAGCCGGAAATAGAGACTGAGCAAGAACCGGAATCTGAACCAGAACAACCGCAGCAGCAAAGGCAGGAATCAACTGACCAGGAAACGCAAGAAGAGCCGGAGGAAGAACCAGCAGAAGAACCTGATACGGAGGAAGATCAAGAGCAGGAACAAATGGAAAGTGATGATACGCCTTCACAACCACAGCCCAGCAAGCCGGAACCAAAAAAACCATTTGGCATGGGTCTTGGCGTAGGATCAGTCACCATTGATGGTGTTCTTTACAACCAGGTTGCACTGCGACCCGAAATAAATATTGGCAAAATTGGAATTGGACTGGATCTAGTATTTTATATTGATAACAAAGGTAATATCAGAGAAGATGATTGGGATTTCAAAAGTGATCCAAGCAGGATATTTGATAAGATATTATTCTTGCGCTGGGGTGAAGAATCAGATCCGTTCTGGGTCAAATTTGGTTCACTAGATAATGTCACACTAGGTTATGGTGGTATTTTGAGTGGGTATTCGAACATGATGGAATTTCCCGAGGTGCGCAGAATTGGGTTGAATACGGGGGTAAATATAGCCGGTATTGGTGGTCAATTATTTATGTCCAATATGAAGGATTTTAGTCGAGGTGGTACACTCCTCGGCCTCCGTGGAACTTATAAAGTGACGGACTCGTTTCCCCTTACCGTTGGGTTAAATTTTATTACGGATATGAATCAGTTCTCAGGATTGAAAGATATTGATGAGGATTTATACCCTGATATATTTGATGATTTTCCAAATGATGAAAATTATTACAATGATACGGATGGCGATGGTGTCCCTGATATCCATCCGGGTGTAGAAGTTCCAGAAGGAGGTTGGGATATCGATGCCGATGGAGATAATATTTACGATGAGGATGATCCTGAACTCGTATTAAAAGGTGTACCGTTCAGCCTTGGTGATAACAAGTCATCCGTCACAGGCCTCGCATTTGATGTGGGTTATCCATTGCTTAAGAGTAAAGTATTTTCTCTGGATGTATATACAGAGTTTAATTTTTTGAATTTCCCCGAAGTTGGTGCCCCGGATTCTCTGTTCTATAGACCTAATTACAGTGGTAAAAGTTTTTCTGTACCCGGGTTACGGGCCAGTTTGTTCAACTTTCTGCAACTGAGTTATGAATTCCGTATTAAGGATGGATATTTTGTATCCCAGTTTTTTGACCAGTCATATGATATAAATCGTGTAGTGCCAGAGTATATTGATGGTAGCGCAATAGTAAAAACAAAGGACATGACCCTGTTTGCGGACTCATCCATGAAAGAAGGTCTAGTGGGGCACTTTGGATCTATTAGTGCCGATGCTTTTGGATTTGGTAGTTTGTATGGTTCTTATACAAATATGACATCAGAGACGGATACGGTGAACAGTTTTGTAGCAGCATTGACATTAAACGCCGAGCGAATTCCGAAACTCAGCGAAGCAACAGCATTTTATCAACGTACTAATGATAAGAATCCCTTTGATTTCGAAAATCCATCTGTGAACACCGTGATGGGGTATAGATTGGGTTACGAACTCGGCAAGGGTATTAGTGTAATTTGGGATTATCGTCAATTCTACCGCTACACGGGTGCGTTGAACGATGATGGCACAGGCAAACTTGAACCAGTAGTTCAAACTACGATAGAAACCTCATTCAATTTCTAGTGAATGACACTGATCCCAAAACCGTATACAGGTATGACACTGGTGGTAGTGGATTTAAAAAGGCAGCTCTTTTTCTTTTAATACTTGCAGGACTAATGGCTGTGTTTGCGATATATTGGTTAACCCCATTTTTAGGAGCATGATATGAAATTATCTATTGAATACTGTAACGCTTGAAACTATTTGCCCAGAGCGTCCAGGATGGCCGCTGATCTACTTGAAAAATATGGTAATAACGTGACTGAGTTGACACTTATTCCATCTGGTGGTGGTGTCTACGAAGTGACCAAAAATGGCACATTAATATTCTCAAAAAAAGAACTGGAAAGATTCCCCGAACTAGACGAAATAATTGATATTATCGAATCGTAATTTCACTTTTTCCTTATCCTGTTTATTGTTCCTGGCCGTACTGAGCGCCCAGACGCCTGACATTATACCCTTGAGTAAGAAAGTAGGGCTTACGGTTGATGCTGAAGAAAATGTATTTTTCAGGATTTTCCCAGATATTGATGGTTTCTATAGTGCCCAGTTTTACGATGCGGGAAAAAATAAAATCATCATCCAAATTGTCTTTATAGATTTCAGTCAGCGTAGTGTGCGCAGAAGGTCCCTTACTATGAAGGAATTCATTGAACTGCAGCACCATGTTGATGTCCAGCCGCCCATTACTGATCGTGATCGTGCAGGTATCAGTCAAAATTTAACTTATCTTACAACAGTCAATATTCTGGAATCAATACCACCGGACCAGTTTATTATTATAAAACACCGCACTGGTAAAAAGATTCGTGGTGCATTGATCGGCGTCGAAAAACGGCAATTATCGATCCAGACACCTATATCAGTTGAAAAAATACCTATATGGGACATGGCCAGTATAACTTATCGAAAAAAGATCAGGAAATTGCCAAAACTTAAAGGTATTTTATATACGCTTTCTGGTTTGGGCGGCGTAATTTTAGCAGAAGTATGGAATGAACAAACTCGCCCAAGAATTGATCAGGTTTGGCACTTTCGATTCATTGGTACCGTGTTAGGAATGTTAGCAGGTGCTGAAACATACCAAGCGGTAAACATCATCTCATCACCAAAAACATTTTTTGCACTAACTCCAGAAGAAATGGATAAATTAAAGGACTAAATTTTGGGAGGAAACATGCCTGAGCCTAACTCAGAAGAACAAGTACCGGAATTAACTGAACAACAAAAATATGTTAATGAGAAGGTAGCAGTGCTATTGGATCAAATTGGTGATGAGTATGGTGAATCTCTTACACAGCAATTAGTGCAGCGGCTGGATACAACCGTAGCTGATTTTCATGAGGAAGTAACAAATTTGTTATCGGAATTAAAGGAGAAGTCTGTAACTCGACAGGAACGGTTACGCGATGCATGGCAGCATCGTTTTGACACGCCGCCTCCAGCAGCAGAGGTTCCAGCGGCGGCAACTGAAGCAACTCCAGCAGAAGGTCCAGGCGATGATTCCAGTAACTGGGAGAAACGGTTAGAAACAATGGAATCGGGAGAAGCAGGAAAAGCACCGGCCGAAGCAGCAGATGATGATAAAAAGAAAAAGAAGAAGGGGTTTTTCGGTCGTAAGAAGAAGTGATAAGGCCATCTCGGGGCTATCAGCTAAAATATCAATTATTTCTCTTTTATTTAATTTGGTTTGTCACTGGTGTTTTACTTGGGCAGTCTACCAACAAATTCATTGATTATAAATCATTAACCAAACGCGTTTATAATTTCACCAAAGTTGAATTCATCACTGAAGAGGGTGAATTCAATGATGCCATTTGTACTTTACCCATACCGGATCTGAGCAAAGATAGTCCACCGTTCTTGGCAATTTATTATAAACGTACCAATTCCCAATGGTTTACAGAATCACTGTATCGAAAGCGGGTGCGCTTTAGTTTTCGTGATGGTGTGATTAAACTAGAACGCTCTAATTTCTGGGACTGGCATGAGTTGGAAGAAATAAAGATAGTTGTACTTTATTAAAGTTAATCTTGCTACGCTTGCTTCCTGAGATAAAAATCAGGTAAATTTTACGATGAACGGGGCCGTAGCTCAGTTGGGAGAGCGCAGCGTTCGCAATGCTGAGGTCGAGGGTTCGATCCCCTTCGGCTCCACCAGCCAATTTATTGTTAAATTGGATGATTGAAAAGTTCATTGAAAATTTGGTCGTGCTAGGTGGGGAGGTAGCGGTGCCCTGTAACCTGCAATCCGCTATAGCAGGATTTAACGCCATAGAGAGGCTTGTTCCGCGTTGGGTTTACCAAGCACGTGGTGTTGACGTTTCAACCCATTGCAATGGAGTCGCACCCAACCCCGTCAGGCCTGGAAAGGAGCAGCGGTAGGTGTTTTTTTTCATGTGCCGATGGATCACTGAAATTGAGCCAACGACTTTTGTATACCTGGCATCCGGGCATGTCAATCTATGGTGCACGACCACTATAAACTTAGGTAATTTCTGTAGTACTAATTGCACGATGTAATGTCTTATCAAGTTCTATCTTTAAAATATCGCCCACAATCTTTTGATGATGTGGTGGGTCAGACCCATGTAACACAAACACTTGTTAATGCATTTAAAAAAGAACGGGTGGCCCAGGGTTATATATTCACCGGACCACGGGGAGTGGGGAAAACAACCACTGCGCGTATTTTGGCCAAGGGATTGAATTGCTCGGATTCTAAGAATGGCCAGCCCTGTAATGACTGTACTGTTTGTAATGAGATAACCGAAAGTAGAAATCTGGATGTACTTGAAATTGATGGTGCGTCTAACCGCGGGATTGAAGAAATTCGCAATCTGCGGGAATTGATCAAGTTCACACCCATGAACGCTCCATACAAGATTTTTATTATCGATGAAGTACACATGCTTACAAACCCAGCATTTAATGCATTGTTACGTACCTTGGAAGAGCCGCCAGCTCATGGGAAATTCATTATGTGTACTACAGATATTCATAAAGTACCGGCCACAATTATTTCCCGCTGTCAGCGATTCGATTTCCATCGCCTGACTATCGAAGTAATTAGGGAAACAATAAACAATATTGTCAGCAAAGAAGAATTACAGGCGGACAGTGCCTCTGTAGATGCTATAGCAAGGAAATCAGAAGGCAGCATGCGCGATGCATTAAGTATTCTTGACCAGGTCATCGCCTTCTCCAGTAATCAGATTGTTTATGAAGAAGTGGAAAAAGTACTGGGTCTTATTCCTCATGATATCTACTTCGGCTTTACGGACGCCATGAAAGATAGAGATAATGCAGGTTTGCTTACTACACTCGCACAAATTCGCGACCAGGGACTCCCGGTGGAGGATATTTTAAGCGGATTAAATAAACATGTGCGTAATCTGATGTTTTCCACCATCAGTGACGGATTAAAAGCGGCGGAAATGAACGATGATTTAAAGCAGCAATATATTGCTGCAGCCGCGTCTTGGGATGTGCGGGATTTATTACGGATTACCCAGGTTATAACAGATGTTGAGACACGCATTAAGCGGGCCAGCCAACCTTACATTATGCTGGAAATGATGGGCTTAAAACTATTGGAAATGGACGAATCAGTATCTATCGAACAATTATTAAAGAATTCATCACAGCAATCCGGAAGTTCTGCACAAACTGCCCCAGCGCAGAAAAAAAAAATTAAAACTGAAAAAACAGAGACGCGTACTGATGCTCAAAGTGTTAAGGCGGGTAAACCAGATAACAATAATGGACCCATTGCAAACCAAAACGAAGTCAACAAACATAAAAAGGACTATAAAACAAAAAATAAGGCTGGAATCAGTATTGAAGAATTAAAAAGTAAATGGTCAGAAATTATCACCAGTGTAACGAATCTACGTACTTCAGTCGGGATGGTTCTGGAACATTGTATACCCCTAGAATTTGTTGGAAAAAAGGCACAGGTTGGCATGGTGGACCAGCCGCGTTTTAATCTGGATCTGCTCAAGAATAATAAGGAAATGATCGAAGATGTGGCTGCTAACCACGTGAAGCAGAAGATAAAAATAAATTTTTTTACTGTCGAAAAAGATAAGCAACTTGTAGAAGAATTATCAAAGAATAGTGTCCCCCAGAACCAGGCGGCAAGTACAAAATCCGATCTGGTGGTGGATCGGGTCATAGAATTGTTTGATGGTGAAATACTCCGCTAAAACCATTATTAGGATAAACGTATGATTAATCCAAAGAAAATGTCTCAGATGATGAAACAAGCCCAGCAAATGCAGAAGAAAATGAGTGCAGTGCAGGAAACACTAGAAGATCTTGCGGTGGAAGGTGTGGCTGCTGATGGCATGGTCAAGGTGAAAATGGATGGCAATCAAAAATTACTTGATATCAATATCGATCCCGCTGCTCAGCACGAAGAATTAGATCTACTTGAAGATTTAATCTTGATTGCAGTAAATCAGGCCGTGATTAAATCGCAGGATAAAGCACAAAAGCGCATGAATGTAGTTACAGGTAACATACTGGGTAATATTAAGCTGCCGGGAATGTGATGAAATCTTTTCCTGATAGCATTATCCGTTTGATCGATAGATTTTCACGATTTCCCGGGATAGGTAAAAAGACTGCCCAGCGTATGGCGTTTCACATACTGAAAGATTCTAAAGAAAACGCCCAATCACTGGCTGATGCAGTCCAGGATGTAAAGTCAAATATATCTACCTGTTCGATTTGTGGTGGTATAACGGAGGATGATCCTTGTATTATTTGCGGCGATCCAAAACGGAATAACAGTTTAATCTGTGTAGTAGAAGTACCGTCGGATATTTACGCTTTCGAACGGACAAGTGGATTCAATGGCGTCTACCATGTGCTGAGTGGCGTACTTTCTCCATTGGATGGAATTGGACCAGATGATTTGAACATCGATTCATTAGTGGCCCGGGTGAAATCTGATGATGAGATAGTATTAGCCCTCAATCCAAGTATTGAAGGGGATACGACCTGTCTATATATCAGTAAGTTATTAAGTGAAAAAAATATCAAAGTATCGCGGCTGGCCCGTGGGCTACCGGTTGGTAGTGAGTTGGAATACACCGATGATGCTACCTTGATGAGAGCAATGGAAGGGAGAACAATTATATGAATCTACCAAACATACTAACAGTTGGGCGGATCTTAATGACACCTTTTTTTATTATTTTTCTATTTTACGACCATCCTTACGCAAAAGCCTGGGCGCTCTGTATCTTTGTGATCGCCATGTTAACAGATATTTACGACGGTTATTACGCTAGAAAACATAACCTGGTTACCGATTATGGTCGGTTTTTGGACCCCTTAGCGGATAAAGTAATGATACTATCGGCACTGATATCATTTGCTGTGATGAATGTGATTCCTTTCTGGATGGTGGCCATAATTATTTTCAGAGACGTATTTGTTACTGGACTGCGCACGGTCATGTCATCGAAAAATATGGTGATGGTCACAAGTAAAATAGCAAAACGGAAAACATTGACCCAGGTACTGATAATAATTTTTATCCTGCTCAACCTTGGATCAGTATCATTACCTATTTCATGGATCGGTGATTTCCTTCAATTCTCTAGACAATACCAACTCATTTATTACCTGACCTTATCTGTAACTATATTTACCCTTTTTACCGGTTTTACATACCTGTACACAAACCGGGCCGTCATTCGGCAGTTTATTTCCTGAGAATAGCTGTTGCTGCGTGTAGAATTATCCGAATGGTTGGCCACATGTTTTAAGATTGGTCATTTGCCTATCGCACCAGGCACATGGGGGAGTTTGGCGGCGGTTATTGGCTGGTGGTTGTGGTTACAATATCTCGATCCATTAGTTTTTATTGTTCTAATTATTACGATATTTACAATTGGTGTATTTGCGACAAATATTATTATTGACCATACTGGTGAAAAGGACCCATCCAGGGTTGTAATTGACGAAGTGGCAGGACAGTGGTTAGGATTGTTGATGTTGCCAGATGGTACGCTATATATCGCTGGGGCGTTTATCTTGTTCCGTTTTTTGGATATTTTAAAACCATGGCCGATTCGACAGCTGGAGCAGTTCCCTAAAGGGTGGGGCGTCATGCTGGATGATATGCTAGCGGGGTTACTGACACTGTGTTTGATCCAAGGTGTTAGTAGGTTGTTAGTATGAATGTTGGCTTAATCACGATCGGTAATGAATTGCTATCAGGTTTCACCACAGACACAAATAGCGCCTGGATCGGCCAATCTGTACTGGAAGTAGGTGCGGAAATTACTTGGCATGTGACCATTGGCGATCAATACAATCATATTACCGCTGCATTGGACCAGGTACCTGAAGATATTAAAGTCGTTTTAGTGACCGGTGGTCTAGGTCCAACCCATGATGATATTACCCAAAAAACGCTGTTTAAGTATTTTGATGTGCAACCTGTGTTTGATGAAGACTATTGGAATATTCTAAATGCGCGGATGGTAAAACGGGCCAGAGTTATGCCCGAAATCAATAAAAATCAAGCTATCCGCCCGAATAAGGGTAGTGTGATTCCAAATAATTCGGGTTCTGCTAGGGGGTTGCATTTGAATAATGATAGAATGGATGTGTTTGCTATGCCAGGTGTGCACCGTGAAATGAAAGATATGATGTCAAACACAATCATACCATGGATCCATGATAAAACGAAAAGTAAAATTTATGTGAGGACACTCAGAACTACCGGGGCCATGGAATCCGTTTTAGCTGAAAAATTAGTTGATGTAACAGACGATACCAGGCCAGTAACCGTTGCATTCTTGCCTCAGTTCACAGGAGTGGATATACGGTTGACGTGCCCCAAAAAGAATCCATTAATAGAAATTGAAGAAAAGATAAGGGATAGGGTAGATAAATATATATATGCAACCGGTATTGTAAATTTGGAAGAAACGGTTGGTGATATGCTGGTTAAGTGCGGATATACCATATCTACCGCTGAATCATGTACTGGCGGGCTTCTCGGACACCGCTTTACTAATGTCCCTGGCAGCTCAACATACTATCTTGGTGGTGTAGTTTCTTACAGCGATGATATGAAAATGAAAACACTTGGTGTTAAGGAAAACACGTTGCAGGAATTCGGCGCAGTGAGTAAACAGACGGCTACTGAAATGGCTCAGGGTGTTCGAGATCTCTTTGGTTCAGATCTGGCAATAGCAGTGACAGGCATAGCTGGACCAGGTGGAGGTACAGCGGAAAAACCAGTAGGTCTTGTATATATTACATTGGTTCACAACGATACAGTGTGGGCCAAGGAATTCAAATTTTTCACTGATCGAAAACTGAACAAACAGCTAAGCAGTCAAGTGGCTCTCAACATGGTGAGGATACATTTACTGAATGGCTGAATCCTTACTGCGCACATTTATATCGGTATCACTACCAAGAGAAATTGTGAATATTAAAAAAATGCTGCAATCGACGATTCATTCAAAAGGTGCCGAAATAAAATGGGTAAGGGATGGCAATATGCATCTTAGCCTGAAATTTATCGGTCATACTCCTGAAGCATCAGTTGACGATCTTAATAAAACTTTAAAGAGCGTTACTGAAGAATTTTCGACCATATCCCTATCAATAGTTGGATCAGGATGTTTTCCAAGACCGGAACGGGCCCGGACACTTTGGGTGGGGATCTCCGGTGAAATAGATAAACTAGATGATTTTGTTGATGCTATTAATGGACGTTTGGAACCGTTGGGTTTTCCAATACAAGAACGCAAGTTTATACCTCATGTTACACTAGCCAGGATAAAATATCCGCAAAAACATACACCAGACGTAACTCAATTTCTAAACACAACATTTGCGGAATTACCGATGAAAATTTCTAGAATTAATTTAATGAGCAGTCAACTCTTTTCTAAAGGAGCAGTATATACTATTTTAGGTACCCATTTTTTAGTTTCAAAAGCATAAAAGGAGTGATGAATGGCAGCAACATCTAAAAAAGAAAAAGCGTTGGATCTGGCAATTACACAGATTGATCGTCAGTTTGGTAAAGGATCCATTATGCGTCTAGGCAGTGACAGACCGAATATTGGTGAGAATATAATATCCACTGGCTGCTTATCACTAGACGTAGCTCTAGGCGTAGGTGGTGTTCCTCGCGGAAGAATAGTGGAGATTTATGGTCCTGAATCAGGCGGTAAAACAACCTTGGCTTTGCATATAGTTGCAGAAGCACAAAAAAATAGTGGGTATGCCGCATTTATTGATGTAGAACATGCCTTGGATCCAGAATATGCAAAAGTATTAGGTGTGAACACTGAGGATTTACTGGTATCGCAGCCAGATACTGGGGAACAAGCCTTAGAAATCACGGAAACATTAGTTCGCAGCGGCGCATTGGATGTGATTGTATTGGATTCAGTTGCGGCACTTGTACCAAAAGCAGAATTAGATGGAGAAATGGGAGATTCCCACATGGGATTGCAAGCCAGGCTGATGTCCCAGGCATTGCGAAAGTTAACAGGAACGGTTAGCAGGTCGAATACATGTGTAATATTTATTAACCAGATTCGTGAAAAGATAGGTGTTATGTTTGGAAACCCGGAAACGACTCCGGGTGGTCGTGCGCTCAAGTTCTATTCCAGCCAAAGATTAGAAATTCGAAGGATAACTACTATTAAAAATGGTACAGATCCTGTTGGCAATAGAGTGCGGGTAAAAGTTGTAAAAAATAAAGTTGCACCGCCATTTAAGATGGCTGAATTCGACATTATGTATGGTCAGGGGATTTCCTACATTGGAGATGTCCTTGATCTGGCCGTAACAGGAGATATTGTCCAGAAAATGGGGGCTTGGTATGCTTATAAGGACGAAAAGATTGGTCAGGGCAGGGAAAATACGAAAGCATTTTTAGAAGAAAATCATGATCTGTTATCTGATATAGTTAAACAAGTAAAAGGCTTCATGGGAATCAGCTTTGCGGAGGATGGCAAAGCGTAAGATCATAGATATCCAGGTACAAAAGCGCAGGAAAAACCGGCGCAGTATATTTCTTGATGATGGCAGCGTCTTCGGTATTTCCGAAGACGTTTTTTTTTCTATACCAGTCCAAATTGGCGATACATTAACTGATCAGCAATTGGATGATATTTTAGTTGCTGATTACCAACAAAAAATAATGGATGTTGCATTAAATCTGCTAAGCTATAGAATGCGCAGTAAAGCGGAATTGATGCGCCGTTTGAAAAGAAAAAGTTTTAATGAGGATGGCATTTATGCTGTCATGGAAAAACTGGAAACAAAAGGATATGTTGATGACCAGAAATTTGCCGGGGTGTTTGCTCGCGAAAAGGTCCGAAGAAAGCTCATTGGTCCAATGGCCCTGAGATCAGAATTTAGTGTTCATGGTCTGGATTCGGATATCTTAGAGCATACACTGAAAAAAACTTATGATGAATTTCCTGAATATACTTTAATGGATCAGTTATTGGCAAAACGAAGGGTTCCTATGAATAAGCCGCTTGACCTAAAGGAAAAAAATAATGCTGTGAATACCTTGAGAAATAAGGGGTTTTCATGGGATCGAATACAGGAAATACTTGTTAAGCGCGGTAATATCTGATTGCGGAACCTGATAGCGTATAAATTAATGAGCTATTGATCTATTTTATCCAATAAACCTGATATGCTGATAGAAGAAGTGACTGCTGTTCTGGGCCGGAGGCCAAATGCTGATGAGCTAACATTCATCAAGTCAGTCATGGGCTCAAAACAGATTCGATATCTATTTCCAGCGCTAAATAGCATTATTATGGGAGATGGACAAGGTAGTGCAGAAAATGGTCAATTAATTATTGGTCTGGAAGGGAAAAGTAATATTATCAGGACTAAGGCCAAGATGCAGTGTGCAGCGCAAGGAGGTAAAGGGCAATTAAAAATCTCTTTCCCAAATGCAAAGTTCCTGGTTGGCGATAAGATTAATAGTGAACATCGTAAACCGGTACCTGGTGACAATTTGATCTATCTTAAAGCAGCCACAGATGCAGAAGTGACCTTATTAAATGTCTGGAACGAGGCACATTTGAGTGCAGTTACAGTTGTTAACCAAGGAGGGCTTGGCGTCAGTATTCTTTCGTTATGTGCTGAACAGGAATTAGGCGTTGACCTAACCTTAACGAATAAGCGGCAGCTTGGTGATTATAATAGTAGAAATATATCCGGATTTCTTTTTTCTGTGCCGACAGCGGATTTTAAGAAAATGAATACGTGGAAAAGTAGGTGGAAGAACCTGGGCTCATTTACTGTTTCAAATAAAATCACATTTAGCTATCGTGGAAATATGATCGGCACGCTCCCGGCTCGACTATTTCATGAACTACATGAGCGTCGATTGCCAATAATTCCACATACAATGCCCAAGAAAGAGCACTCTAACACTAATAAATATGTAAAAGAACCAGCAAATTTTAAACTCGTATTGAAAAAACTGGTCAAAGCACAACAGGATCTTATAACACTGAAATTCACTCCAATAAGACAAAGAATCACACCATTTACTGCTATAAATAGTTCGTTTGTTCTATCGGCAAGTGATCATCCATATATTAAGCCACAGGAACCACGCGTAGGCAGTATGATCACAATTGCCAATGCGGCGCGTCATTTGGTTTGTTTAGGCGTAAAACCAGTGTATATGGCTGCAGCATTTCATGGAGGTGATTTAAATAATGACACGGATCGTTGGATTTTGCATGAGTTGGCATCTGGGTCTAGAGAGGCTGCTACGGCCTTCCAATTACGGTATGTAAATGGGATGATAACCAAAAATAATTCGTTACATCCAATTGTTGATGTGATAACTGCCGGAGCTGGCAAAGTTCGCTGTTCACCAGGATTTAATACGCCTGGTGATTTTGTCACCATGATCGGCAGTTTGCGTGGAGAAACTGGCAGCAGCATGTATGCAGATATTATTCATAAAAATAAGCAGGTTGGACACCCATCGACTATCGATATTGTTATGGAATGCCGTT